>JBGQIT010000036.1:0-12644 GCA_041498575.1 Gemmatimonadaceae bacterium | reverse complement strand
GCATCCTCGACACCGGAGTTGTCATTGAAAACCGCGACAGCTTCAAGACTTGCTGGCTGCTCCGTACACATCCCAGAGGGTCGCCATCGCCAGCATCCCCAGACGGAAATTCTCGTCGCTCATCCACTCGTCGGGCGCGTGGGCATTCTCACCTGGCAATCCAAATCCTATCAGCAGCACGGGGGCACCGAGTATCCGCTCGAAGTCTCCGACGACCGGGATGGAGCCGCCTTCGCCGGTAATTACTGGCTCCTTACCGAACGCAGCGCGCAGCGCGCTCCTCGCCGCGTCGAAAATCGGCCCATTCAACTCGGCGCGCCACGGGCGCCCGCCGTGCAAGGCCTGGACTGTTGCCTTCACTCCCTTCGGCGCGACCTTCGCCACGTGCGCCTTCATCAGCTTCTCGATTCCCGCCGGGTCCTGATCGGGAACCAGGCGGCAGCTCACCTTCGCCATCGCCTTCGCGGGCAGCACGGTCTTGGCGCCTTCGCCGGTGTATCCGCTGAGCTGTCCATTCACCTCGCACGTCGGGCGGATCCAGAGCTTCTCGAGAGTCGTGTAACCCTTCTCGCCGCCTAGTGCGTTGACGCCCGTCTCCTTCATGAGAGTCTTGTCGTCGAACGGCAGCGAGCGCATCTGCTTTCTTATCTTCGGATCCCACGTCCGCACCTTTTTGTAGAATCCGGGGATTGCGACGCGGCCATCCTTGTCGTGGAACGTCGCGAGTATGCGCGCGAGCGCCATGGCCGGATTGACGATCGCGCCGCCGTAGATGCCTGAATGCAGATCGCTCTTCGGACCCTGGACATTGATCTCGAAGTAGGCGAGCCCGCGCAGCGACGAGAGGATAGACGGAAGGCCGGGAGCGAACATCGTCGAATCTGAGATCACGACCGCATCTGCGGCGAGCAACTGCTTCTGCTCCCGGACGAACGCCTCCAGATGATCGCTGCCGATTTCTTCTTCACCCTCGACGATCACAACGACATTCACCGGAAGCGTTCCCCGTGTAGCGAGATGAGCTTCGAGCGCCTTGATGTGGAGGAAGATCTGGCCTTTGTCGTCGACGGATCCGCGGGCGAAGATCTTTTTGTCGCGAACCGTCGGCTCGAACGGCGGCGAGGTCCACAGCTCCAGTGGCTCGGCTGGCTGGACGTCGTAGTGGCCATAGATGAGAACAGTCGGCGCACCGGGGGCGTTCCGCCATTCGCCGACGACTACAGGGTGGCCGGCAGTCGGATAGATCTTCGCCGCCACGCCGATCTTGTCGAGTGATGTCTTGACCCACTCCGCAGCTCGCTTCGTGTCGGCATTGTGGTCCGACTTCGCGCTCACGCTCGGGATGCGAAGAAATTCGAACAGCTCGTTGTGGATCCGGGGGTCGTTGTCGGAGAGAAATTTCTTGAGATCTTCCGGAATGGTTCCGTTACTCCGGGCGGCCTTGCTTCCGTCACCGCGCGCGGTCTTGGCTCCACTTCCCCGAACAGCTTTGCTCGATTTGGTCATTGGCTGAGTTTCGTTTGCGTTTTCATCATCATAAAAGAGGTGCGACCAGCACGGCGGATCACCTGGCATGCCCTGTACCCGCGACCAACCGCATCGCCGACATTCCCGCGAACGTCGCGGCGAGGCACAGGACCACGCTCAGGATAACATAGCCCGTTGCTCGCCCGTACTCGCCACCCTCGATCAATCCCAGCGTCTCGGCGCTGAAAGTCGAGAATGTGGTGAAGCCCCCGCAAAATCCGACTATTAGAAACGCGCGCACCTCCGGCGACAGCTGCATGTTGAGGAACTGTCGCAGGAGAATGCCGATCAGAAAGCACCCGGAGACGTTGACGAACATCGTCCCGACGGGGAAGCCTCCCGCGCTCATCCTCTGTACCACCCCGCCAATTAGATAGCGGAGGACCGATCCGGCCGCTCCACCGACTGCGATTAACAGGAAGATCATTTAGGTTGCATTATAGTGGTGGAGAAGGAGGAAAAATGCACGGATTGAAGGGCGAGCGGGTGCTGATGCGAGTCCACATCGGCGAGCGGGACAAGTACGAGGGCGAGCCGTTGTACTGGGCAATCGTGCAGCTGCTTAGAAAGCGCCATTATGCCGGCGCGACTGTTACCCGGGGAATCATGAGCTTCGGCCCGAGCAGTCGCATTCATACCGCCAGATTCCTGGAGCTGTCGCTCGATCTTCCGATCGTCGTCGAATGCGTCGACACCGAGGAGAAGATCCAGGAGATCCTTCCGGAGCTGGACAAAATGGTTGGTGGCGGGCTCATCACTCTGGAACGGGTCAAGGTCATTATGTACCGGCCCCACGCCAAAGAAGAGGAGCAGCCCGACGATTGGTCGATTGACATGGGCGGATCACAGAAGGCCGGGTTGGGGCAGCAAAGCACAAGATAGACCATTACCGCAGTCGTCTGTCATGTCTAACCGCCTGGCCAACGAGACGAGCCCCTACCTCCTCCAGCACGCCGATAACCCGGTCGACTGGTATCCGTGGGGACCCGAAGCGCTCGAGCGGGCGAGGCGCGAAGACAAGCCGATCCTGCTCAGTATCGGCTACGCCGCCTGCCACTGGTGCCACGTCATGGCGCACGAGTCGTTCGAGAACGACGAGACCGCGCGCCTCATGAACGACACATTCGTCAACATCAAGGTCGATCGCGAAGAGCGGCCCGACATCGATGGCATCTACATGCAGGCCGTGCAGGCGATGACTGGACAGGGCGGCTGGCCTATGACGATGTTCCTCCTGCCCGACGGAAGCCCGTTCTACGGCGGCACGTATTTCCCGCCCGACGACAGACACGGCCTGCCATCGTTCCGGAAAATCCTTCAGTCGGTGAGCGATGCCTACGCAGACAGGCGCGAAGGTGTTGCTCAGAGCGCGGAACAGCTCCGGCAAATCTATGCAAGCAATCTCGCCCAGACACAAAGCAGCGGCGGCCTCACTCGGGAGTTGCTCGAAGGCGTGTATCGATCTCTCGAGCAGCGCTACGACGCGAAGAACGGCGGATTCGGCACTGCTCCAAAATTCCCGGCGACGATGGTGCTCGATTTCCTGCTTCGCCACTGGAAACGAACCGGCACCAGCGAAGCCCTCGAGATCGTCGCGAATTCCTTCCGCAAGATGGCGCGCGGCGGAATCTACGATCAGATCGGCGGCGGATTCGCCCGCTACTCCGTCGACGCGAGCTGGCTCGTTCCGCACTTCGAGAAGATGCTCTACGACAACGCCCTGCTCACACGGCTGGGCGCGCACCTCTGGCAGGCAACCAAGGACGAAGAGGTCCGCCGCGTCACGATCGAGACGGCCGAATGGCTCGATCGTGAGATGACATCACCCGAAGGTGGCTTTTACTCTTCACTCGACGCGGACAGCGAAGGTCACGAAGGCAAATTCTATGTCTGGAGCGAAGATGAGCTCGACTCCCTCCTCGGCGCCGACTCCCGCACATTCAAGACCTACTACGGTGTGACACGCAGCGGAAACTTCGATGGAAAGAACATTCTCTTCGTGCCATCGGATCGCGTCGCCGCCGCCAAGCGCGCTGGAGTGGATGAAGCGGCGCTCGACGCAATAATTGCCCGGGCGCGGCGAATTCTCTACGACGCCCGCGCGCGTCGCGTCTGGCCAGCCCGCGACGAGAAGATTCTCGCCTCGTGGAACGGCTTGATGCTCCGGGGTGTCGCCACCGCCGCGAGAACGTTCGATCGAAGTGATTTCGCCAAACTTGCGGTACGTAACGCTGAATTCCTTGCGCGTGAGATGGTTCGCAAGGGACGGGTGATGCGCTCGCACAAGGAGGGAGTGACGCGGATCAGTGGATTCCTCGAGGACCACGCCGCCGTCGCGCTCGGATTCCTCGCCGTTTACGAGCTCACCTTCGACGAGCGCTGGGTGGATCGAGCGCGCGATATCGCGGACGCGATGATCGAATGGTTCTGGGACGAGGAGATCGGCGCATTCTTCGACACCGCGCGTGATGCGGAACAGCTCATTACACGACCCCGTGATGTCACCGACAATGCGACTCCTTCCGGAACCTCGCTCGCAATCGAGCTTCTGCTGCACCTGGCCGACCTGCAGCAGCACAGCGAGTACCGTCGTCGTGCCGTGTTCTGCCTGGAGGCGCTGGCGGAGCCAATGCTTCGCTTTCCGACGGCGTTCGGCCACCTCCTCGGCTGCGCGGACATGGAGCTTTACGGCGCGATCGAGGTTGCTCTCGTCGGAGAGATGTCACACCCGGCCTTCAAGGCACTGGAGCGCGCGGTAGCCGAGCGGTACGTTCCATCACTCGTGCTGGCGGGCGGAGTTCCGCGATCGCGCTCTGCGATCAAGCTTCTGGAAAACCGCCCGTTGGTCGACGGGAAGCCAACCGCTTATGTCTGTCGGGGCTACACCTGCGACAGACCAGTGACAGATCCGGATACGCTGTCGGATCAACTGGAGAGCGCAGCAACGGCCGGAACCGTCGCCACCACTTGAAGGAGAGCCAGAATGGACCGGATGAATAGTCGTATCGCGCAGGCGTATGGCTACGCGGTTTGCTTCATCACCGTCATAGTGATGCTGATCGCGCTCAAGCAGGTCGTCGATGCCGCATTCGATCTGAGTGATCCCATTCGTGCCGATGGCGGAGGGTACGGTCGGTCGGGACGCACGATCACGAACTTCGAGCTCTACAAGGCGGAGGCGAAACGTCAGCCCTCCGTGCGCACCGAGATGATTGGTCAAGGAGGCGTGGCCGTAAGGCCTGATCAGCCAGCCTCGGCGGCGGGTTCCAAAGTCGCGGCAGATACGTTATCCGACGCCGAGCTGCGACGTCTTTATGACGCTGAGCGCGAGACAGCAATCGGGAACGCGCGCTTCCGCGCGACTCGTTCGCTCGTCGGCAATCTACTTCTCATACTACTCGCCGCTGTCCTGTTCGGCATCCACTGGCGCTGGCTGAGACAGCGCGAGACAGTTCCCGCTTCGGCGTGAGTAGCACACAGGTCTCGCCGTCAGAGCCGCCTCCCGCGGCGACTGATCAGAAATCGTCGTTCACCCGCGGAATCTTCGCGGGTGTAGTTCTCGACTCGCTGCTCTTCCCGTATCCGCCCCGGCTCGACGAGCAGAACGCGGACGAGACGCGCACGGTTCGTCGCTTGATCAAGAGCCTTCGCGAGATGGAGGGCAATCTGATCGACCCGGCGAAGTTCGACGAAGAAGAGACGATCCCCGAGAATGTCATCCGTGCATTCGCCGAGATCGGGATGCTGGGGCTCACCATTCCGAAGAAGTATGGGGGCCTGGAGCTGTCCTCGTCCGCGTACGCGCGCGTGTTCGAGACGCTCTCTTCGATCGATGGATCGCTCGCCGTTCTCGTCGGCGTCCACTGCGGGCTTGGCTCCAAGGCGATCGTGCTGCACGGCAACGATCAGCAGAAGGAGCGCTACCTGCCGCCTCTCGCGCGGGGAGATTTTCTGGCTGCATATGCGCTGACCGAGCCCGAAGTCGGATCGGATGCGCAGAACATCAAGACGACCGCGATACTGAGCAAAGATGGGTCGCACTGGCGCCTCAACGGCCGCAAGATCTGGATCGGCAACGCCCATCGCGCCGGAGTGATTGCGACTTTCGCGCAGGCGCTTGTCCCGCGCCGCGGTGAGATGGTTGAGCGCATGACCGCCTTTCTGATCCGTCCCGACATGCCAGGGTTCAAGGTGGTCGGCACCGTTCACAAGCTTGGCATCCGCGGATCGACGCAGGCGGAGCTTAGCTACGAGGCTCTCGAGGTTCCCGCCGATCATCTGCTCGGGGCGGTGGGACGCGGATTTGGCGTGGCGGTGCACGTGCTCAATGCCGGGAGATTGACTCTCGCCGCCGGCTGCACGGGCGCCACCAAGCGCACGCTGAAAGAGATGACATCATACGCCGAGCAACGCGTGCAATTCGGGCATCCGCTGGCGGATTTCGAGATCACGCAGCGCAAGCTCTCGCGGATTGCGAGCGAGACCTACGCTTCCGACTCGATGCTTGGGATCCTGGCGTCACTGGTCGATCGGGGTGACAACGATTTCTCGCTCGAGGCCGCTTGCGCGAAAGTTTTCGCCAGTGAGATGGTGTGGAGAGCCGCCGACGACATGGTGCAGCTTGCCGGAGGCCGCGGGTACGTGAAGCCATATCCGTACGAGCGGATTCTCCGCGACTCGCGCATCAATCGGATATTCGAGGGCGCGAACGAGGTTCTGCGACTGTTCATTGCGCTCAACGGCATTCAGGCACCCGCCGCGGCCTTGAAGGAAGTCGGGTCGGCGTTGCGGCGCCCTCTGCGCAACCTCGGGCTACTGGGTGGCTATGCCAGATCACGAGTAAGGCTTCGGCTTGGTCAGACGTCCACCCTCGACATCGATCTCCACGATCGGCTGAAGAAGCACAAGGAATACTTCGAGAAGCACGTTGCCGAGCTTGGCTCGGCGAGCGACCGCGTGGTCATCCGTCACCGTGAGAAGATCGTCGACAGCCAGCTCATGCTCGAGCGGCTGGCGGACATGGCAATAGATCTCTTTGCGACGGCAGCCGTGATCGCGCGGACCCAGAGTCTCATCGATGATCGGGGCGTCGGGAACTGCGAACGGGAAATCGCGCTCTGCGATTTGTTCTGCCTCGA
Organism: Gemmatimonadaceae bacterium; assembly: GCA_041498575.1. Lineage (GTDB taxonomy): Bacteria > Gemmatimonadota > Gemmatimonadetes > Gemmatimonadales > Gemmatimonadaceae > UBA4720. The sequence continues at coordinate 5,979 of JBGQIT010000036.1, read as the reverse complement.
CGCGGGCCGCCGCTTTCGAGAGAACCGCAGCATGCTCGACTCGCGCGAAGAAGGCATCGACGATACCCGGCGTGGAATTGCCGGATTCGTGCGGACGGGAAAGGGTTACTTCGTCACCGACGCTATTCTCGACGAATAGAACTGCAACTGCAACTGAAGACTACCGGCCAGGGGCTGTCGGCTTAACAGCTGATGGCTGCGGGCGAGTCGAGTCATGCTGCGTCGCCGAGTGTCGGAATGAATTGCGGAGCGCGGCGGTGCTTCGTTGCCTGCTCGTACGCGTAGGCGAGCTTGATCAGAGTCGGCTCGCTGTACGCCCGACCAAAGAACGAAATACCGATCGGAAGATTGTGTGAGAACCCGGCTGGCACGTTGATGTTCGGGTAGCCCGCGACCGCGGCCGGCGTCGAGCTTGCGCCGCTGAAGTGATCGCCGTTGACCAGATCTGTGACCCAGGCCGGACTTCCCGTCGGCGCCACGATCGCATCGAGCTTGTATTTGTTCATCGTCGCATCGATGCCATCGGTGCGCGACATCTTCAGATCCTTCGCCAGCCCGTCACGATATTTTTTCTCTGTGAGCGGCCCCTTCGCTTGCGCCTGGATCATGATCTCCTGCCCGAACCACGGCATCGACGTGTCCTTGTGCTGCTCGTTGAAGGCGATGATGTCGGCCAGCGTTCGTACGGGCGCCTTGGGGCCGAGCGAAGCGAGATAGTTGTTGAGATCGGCCTTGAACTCGTACAGGAGCACATCGAACTCGCTGTCGTCGAACTTTCCCGCGGTTGCGATGTTGGCCGGATCGACGATCACCGCGCCCTGCGCTTTCATGGCGTCTATCGCATCGTTGATGACCTTATCGGTGACGTCGCTGTAGCCGAAGAACTTTGTCCGAGCGACACCGATTCTCGCGCCTCGCAATCCGTTCGGGTCCAGACTCCTCGTGTAATCGACCTGACCACGCGAGTGGCTCGCGGCTGTCGCCGGGTCCCGCGGATCGATTCCCGCAAGCGCGTTGAGGATGATTGCCGCGTCTCTCACCGTCCGCGCCATAGGACCGGACGTGTCCTGACTGTGCGCGATCGGGATGATGCCCGCCCTGCTCACGAGTCCGAGCGTCGGCTTGATTCCGACGATGCCGTTGGCCGACGACGGACAAACGATCGACCCGTCCGTCTCCGTTCCGATCGCGGCGGCGCAAAGGTTCGCCGCTACCGCTCCGCCCGAGCCCGAGCTCGAGCCGCACGGATTCCGATCGAGCACGTACGGGTTTTTGGCTTGACCGCCTCGCCCGCTCCACCCGCTGGAAGAATGCGAAGAACGGAAGTTCGCCCATTCACTGAGATTGGTTTTTCCGAGCAGGATCGCGCCCGCTGCCCTGAGCTTCGCGGCGATGAACGCGTCCTGTAGCGGAATCGATCCCGCGAGCGCCAGCGATCCGGCGGTTGTGGTCATCCGGTCTGTAGTATCGATGTTGTCCTTGAGCAAAATCGGCACGCCGTGCAGCGGACCGCGAACTCTGCCCGACTTCCGCTCCTGGTCCAGCGAATCGGCGATCGAGAGAGCATCCGGATTCGTCTCGAGCACGTGGCGCAGCGCTGGACCATTCAGATTCAGAGCCGCGATCCGATCCAGATACAGTTGCGTGATGGATCGCGCGGTCATCTTTCCTGTCGCCATTCCCGCCTGAAGGTCTGACAGCGTTACCTCATCGAGCTCGAACGGAGGAACGGAAGAACGACGCCCGGCGCGAAGCGCATCTGACACTTCACGACCCGTCAATGTCTCCGCCGCCAGCGCTTTTCCTCGGACTGCCAGAGTGCCGGCGATAGCGCTCACCCGCACGAAGTCTCTACGATCCATGTCGATTCACCTCAATTGAAGGCGTGATTGCTCCTAGATCGGCACAGCTCCTCAAAATCGTCCCACAGTTCTGACAGACCAGCTTGCACTTGATCTCCTTGATGTTGGTCGAGCCGCAGACGTCGCAGGTCTCTTCCGGCATCAGTCGAAATCCAGTGCGAGATCGAGCGCCGGTGCCGAGTGCGTCAGCGCACCGACCGAGATCCAATCCACTCCTGTCTCCGCGATGGGTCTCACGGTGTCGAGGGTGACTCCGCCGGACGCTTCCGTCACCGCCTGTCCATCCACCAACTGGACCGCCTGGCGCAGCTCCGTCAACTGCATGTTGTCGAGCATGATGACATCGGCCCCCGCGTCGATCGCGGCGCGAATCTGATCGAGGGTGTCGCACTCGACTTCCACCTTGATGCCATGAGGAGCAACTGCCCGCGCCCGCGACACAGCCAGCGCGATGTCGCCGTCCACCGCCGCGAGATGATTGTCCTTTATCAGAACCGCCGATGATAGATCCATCCGGTGATTCAGCCCTCCGCCCGCGCGAACGGCGTATTTCTCGAGGCGACGCAAAAGCGGAGTCGTCTTCCGCGTGTCGAGGATGTGCACACCGGTTCCCGCGACGGCCTCGACATAGCGCGCCGTCATCGTCGCGATTCCCGACAACCGCTGCACGAAGTTGAGTGCCACCCGCTCCGCCGACAACAGCCCGACTGCGTGACCTGACAGGAACATCACCGGCGTGTCGGGGCGGATCCGCGTCCCATCTTCGTGCTCGATCCGTATCGTGACCGCGGGGTCGAGCTGTTCGAACGCTTCACACGCGAGTGGAAGTCCGGCGATCACGCCGGTCTGCCTGGCGACGAGCCTGCACCTCGCCCGCCGATTCGACTTTACCGTCGCGGCCGTGGTGATGTCGTGCCTGGTATCGTCCTCCTGAAGGGCAGCCGCGACGATTGCCGTCGTTTCTTTCTTGGTCAGCGGAAAGTGGAGGCCCTCCTCCCAGACGAATCCGTGGGCGGCGAGCTCGCTTTCCCGCCGTTTGATCATTCGCCGGGATCTTCCGAGGACTCAGGAACCGGCGAGAGCGGCGTCTGCCCACCAATTGCCACCATCCGCTCGATGGCACGACGTGCGCGCGCGGCAATCGCCGGAGGCACCGTGATGCGATGTTCCATCCGCCGCAACGAATTCAACACCTTCGGCAGCGTAGTCACCTTCATGAACGCGCACACCGCGTCTGGGTTCGCGGGATAGAACGTCTTCTTTGGATTTTCGCGCCGGAGTCTGTGCAGAATCCCGACTTCGGTCGCGACTATGGATTCGTCGTTATCGGAAATCTTGGGACGCCTGATCATCCCTTCGGTCGAAAGAATCTGGACTCCCGCCGGATCGACGTCTCCCGCCGAGACCGCCTCGACGACGCTGGTGGCGCAGCCACATTCGGGATGAATCAGGAACTCCGCTCCGGGGTGCGCCGCGCGTTGGAGCCTTATGTCCTCGGGATCGATGCCCGCGTGCACGTGACACTCACCCATCCAGACGTGCATGTTCTTGCGGCCACTGATGCGCCGCACGTGCGCGCCGAGAAACATGTCCGGGAGGAAGAGGACCTCCTTGTCGGCCGGGATCGAGTTCACGATCTCAACGGCGTTGCCGGACGTGCAGCAGTAATCGCTCTCCGCCTTCACTTCGGCGCTCGTGTTGACGTAGGAAACGACGACGGCGCCGGGATGCTCGGCCTTCCAGTCGCGCAGCTGGTCCGCGTCGATCGTCGCCGCCAGCGAGCATCCAGCGGCAAGATCGGGGAGCAGCACTGTCTTCTGCGGCGAGAGCACGGCCGCTGTCTCCGCCATGAAGTGGACGCCGCAAAAAACGATCACGTCCGCTTTCGTCCTGGCGGCCTCGCGGCTCAGCCCGAGCGAGTCACCGACGAAATCCGCGACGTCCTGAACCTCGGCACGCTCGTAGTTGTGCGCGATGATCACTGCGTTGCGCTCTCTCGCGAGGTGTCGGATCTCTTCCTGCAGCCCGGCGTACGGGTTGTCCGTCGTACTTACCATTCGATGTGCTTGCCGCTCCACTTTCGTTTTGCGCGCGGAAAATCACTTCTATAATGGCCTCCGCGCGACTCCTTTCTCAACAGCGCCGCATCTGCAATGAGCAGAGATGTCTGTACCATGTTCGCCTCCTCGGTCGCCCCTTCCGGGAGCCGCGACTCGATCTCGGTGAGTTTGGTGTGCCCAAGCCTCAGCCCCTTGGCGCTCCGATCGATGCCGCAGTAGTCCCACATCACCTGCCGGATGCTGTCGGCGGCGACTAGGGCCGCGCCTCGGTCGCGTAGCGCGGGAACGTCCCAGTCTTTCTTGCGCGGAAGGCCCGGCAACTTCCTGGTGTCGATCATGTCGCGCGCGACGCGCTCGGCGAAGACGAGCCCCTCCAATAACGAGTTCGATGCGAGCCGGTTGGCGCCGTGCACCCCGGTTCGCGAGACTTCGCCGCACGCGTACAAGCGGTTCAGGCTGGAGCGGCCGCGCAGATCGACGACGACTCCTCCCATCATGTAGTGCGCCGCCGGCGTGACGGGAATCAGATCCTTGGATGGATCAATCCCGCGTGCGCGGCAGATGGCGAAGATACCTGGAAAGCGCTCCCGGAACTCCGGGGCCAGCATCCGCGCATCGAGCGAGACTCGCCTGCCTCCCGCCTTCTCGCGAAAGATTTCACGGGCCACCACGTCTCGAGGAGCGAGCTCAGCGAGGCGATGCTTCTTGAGCATGAAGCGCTCGCCCTCCTCGTTGAGAAGGACCGCGCCCTCGCCGCGTACGGCCTCCGAAATCAGCTGTAGCGGATTCTCAGGCGTATCGAGAGCGGTGGGATGAAATTGCACGAACTCCATGTCCGCCAGCTTGGCACCGGCGCGGTGTGCTATCGCGTAGCCATCTCCCGTCGCGACCTGCGGGTTCGTGGTATAACGATAGACCTGTCCACAGCCCCCGGTCGCCAGCACCGTCGCGTCAGCGATAATCTCGACCGGCTTCCCCGCGACCGCGGCTTTGACGCCGAAGACCACGCCGTCCTCCACGATCAGATCGAGGATGCGTGCCTTCTCCAGCACCTCGATCCGCTCACTCTCCTTGACCTTCTTGATCAGCGTTCGCGCGACCTCGGCGCCCGTTTGATCACCATGCGCGTGGACGATTCGCCGTCTCGAATGCGCCGCTTCGCGACCGAGCTTGAAGTTTCCGCCCGGCTCCAGATCGAACTGCGCACCCGCGGTCGCCAACTCACGAACACGCGCTGGTCCTTCTTCGACGAGGACTTGGACTGCTTTCGCATCAGCGAGGGCCGCACCGGCTGCCAAAGTGTCCTTTCTATGCAGCTCGGGTGAATCTCCGGCGCCCAGCGCGGCGGCAATTCCGCCCTGGGCATACGCCGTCGCGCTGTCGAAAAGTGATCGCTTGGTCAGCACCATCACGTCGCCGTCAGCGGAAGCGCGCCATGCAGTGTGAAGACCAGCAACTCCGCTCCCCACCACCAGAAAGCGCGTTCGTATCCGCTCGGCCATATGCTGAAATCAATGCGCGACGTGAGGTGTATGAAAGGGGTCCGTTTCGTCTTGCAACCAGCTGTGTTCAGAGCGATTCTTCTGTTCAGATGAGAAAGCTGATCCTCGTCACCTCCCTCCTGCTCGCCGTACACATCGCTCTCCTTTTCACCCGTCGGAGCGCCATAGCCGAGGGAAAGGAGACGTCGCCGATTCGCATCGGAATCGTCCTCGACGTGGGTGGGCGGGGCGACAAGTCGTTTAACGACGGCGCCTACGCCGGAGCCGACAGCGCGACCAAATTGCTCGGCTCCAATATCCGCTTCATCGAGCCCGGCGAAGGTGCGGATCGCGAAGCGGGACTGAGATTGCTGGCGGCCGAGGGAATGAACCTCGTCATCGGTGTCGGCTTTATCTTCACTGACGATCTCGCCAATCTCGCGAAGGAGTATCCGAATACGGCATTCGCGGGAATCGACTACGCGCTCGCGACGGATAACAAGGGGAACGTCATTCCGCCGCCAGCCAACGTCGCCGCGCTCAAGTTCCGCGAGGAGGAAGGATCGTACCTCGTCG
>JBGQIT010000035.1:0-12795 GCA_041498575.1 Gemmatimonadaceae bacterium | reverse complement strand
CGACCTCACTCGCGCCACGGACGCCGAGCTGACACGGTATCGGCGGGAACACGTCGGATTCGTGTTCCAGTTCTACAACCTGATCCCCAGCCTGACCGCTATCGAGAACGTCGCACTGGTCACCGACATCGCCGAGCACCCAATGCAGCCCGCCGACGCGCTGGCGCTCGTCGGACTTCAGGACCGCGCCAGTCATTTTCCGGCGCAGATGTCGGGCGGAGAGCAGCAGCGCGTGGCAATCGCCCGGGCAATCGCCAAGCGCCCCGACGTTCTCCTGTGCGACGAGCCGACGGGGGCGCTGGACTATGAAACGGGCAAGCTGGTTTTGAATGCCATCGACCGCGTCAACCGCGAGCTAGGGACAACGACCGCGGTTATCACCCACAATGTCGCGATCGCCGGGATGGCCGACCGGGTCGTCCGGATGACCAGCGGCCGGATCAGCGACGACAAGCGAAACGAGCGCCGGATCTCTCCGGAAGGTTTGAGCTGGTGAGAGCGCTCGATCGAAAGCTCGTACGCGACTTGTTTCGCCTCAAAGGGCAGATCGCATCCATCGCGGCCGTCGTCGCGTGCGGCGTGGCCTCGGTTATCGCGATGCGCAGCACGCTCGATTCGATGTTGATCTCGCGCGACGCCTACTACGATCGCGCGCACTTCGGTCACGTGTTCACAACGCTCAAGCGGGCGCCGGAGTCCTTTGCCCGTCGCATCGGCAACATACCCGGCGTTTCCGTCGTCGAGACCCGGGTCGTCGGCGATGCCTTGCTGAGAGTGCCCGGGCTCGCAGAATCCGCGACCGGTCACATGCTCTCCGTGCCGCCCCGCAGTCAGCCAATGCTGAATACGCTGCACATTCGGCGCGGACGCTACCTCTCCCCAGGCGCGGACGACGAAGTGCTCGTGAGCGAGCACTTCTCCGAAGCAAACAAGCTGCAGATCGGGGACAGCATCGCGGCCGTAATCAATGGTCGCTGGCGGGAGCTGCATGTAGTCGGCATCGCGCTGTCGCCGGAATTCGTTCACAACGCCATTCCGGGCACCGGAATGTTCTCCGACAGGAAGCATCTCGGTATCCTCTGGATGAATCGCGACGCGCTCGCTCCGCTCTTCGACATGGAAGGCGCGTTCAACGATGTCACCGTCCTCCTTGCTCCGGGCGGACGCGAAGAAGAGGTTATCGTTGCACTCGATGCAATGCTCGCTCCCTATGGCGGGGGCCACGCTTACGGCCGGAAGGATCAGCCATCCAACACTGTCGTAGCCGGTGAAATCGAGCAGCTGCGAGTGTTCGGTACGGCGATGCCGGTGATCTTTCTGACGGTTGCGGCTTTCCTTCTCAACATCGTTCTCACACGACTGATCTCCACCCAGCGGGAGGAGATTGCCGTGCTCAAGGCTTTCGGTTACTCCAATGGGACGATCGCGGCACATTATCTCGGATATTCTTTCGCCGCCGTAATTCTCGGAGCGATCGGGGGCACTGCGCTTGGCATTTGGGTGGGCCGCGCCTATACATCGCTTTACCACGAGTTTTTCCGGTTTCCCGATTACGGTCACCACACCAGCGTCGCCCTCGTCGCGGTCGCGATTCTGATCAGTGGCCTGGCCGCGGTGCTGGGAGCACTCGGTGGCGTTAGGAGCGCCGTCCGATTGCCTCCGGCTGAGGGAATGCGGCCTCCATCGCCGGCACTGTTCAAGCCGTTGTGGATCGAGAGGCTCGGGTGGGGCGATCTCCTTTCGCCCGCGGTACGAATGGTCGTCCGCAATCTCGAGCGCTGGCCCTTGCGCACGCTCTCATCGATCATCGGTGTCGCCTTCGCGGCGGCCATTCTCGTCGTGGGAACGTTCGCATTCGATTCCGCTCGATACATGGCGGACCTCCAATTCAGAACGGTCGAAAGGGAGGATCTGACGGTGGGCTTCACGGCGCCGAGGCCCGCCCGCGTCGCGCACGAGCTCCGAACGACCGCCGGGGTTTCCCGGGTCGAGCTGATTCGATCCACGCCGGTGCGGATACGGTCCGGTCATCACGTCCGGCAAATCGGGATCCTCGGCCTCGAGAGGAGCGCCCAGCTGCGACGGCTGGTGGACGCCGAGGGACGGGTTCACCAAATGCCGACCGGCGGGGTCGTACTTACGACGGCGCTCGCGAACATACTTGAGGTGAAATCCGGTGATACCGTGATGATCGAGCTTCTCGAGCTGGGCGGCACCGCTCGCAAAGTCCCGGTCGCATCGTTGCTCGATGAGCTGATCGGACTCGGCGGGTACATGGAAATCGGCGCGCTCAATCGCCTTCTGGGCGAGGGTGCCGTCGCCAATGGCGCTTATCTCAGCGTCGACGCGAACGCCGAGGGAGACGTTGTGACGAGACTGGCGGAGCTCCCCGGTGTAGCGGGCACGACCACAAGAGCGGCAATGCTCCGCAGCTTCGACGAACAGATAGCCTCGAGTCTCCGGCTCACAGTGATGGTCGTTGTCGGGCTCGCGTGCGTCGTTGCTGTCGGCGTCATCTACAACGGCGTTCGCATCAGCCTGTCGGAGCGCGCGCGGGAGTTGGCGAGTCTTCGCGTCCTCGGCTTCACACGGCGTGAGGTCGCCGGTCTCCTCTTCGGCGAGCAGGGTGCTATCGACTTCGTCGGCACTCCGCTCGGTCTGGTGCTCGGTTTTGGTCTCGCCTTCTGGATCATTACCGGCTTCGCAGCGGAATCGTATCGCTTTCCGGTGGTTGTAAGCGCGCAAACCTACCTGTTCTCGGCCGCTGTGATCTTCACTGCGGCTATCGGAGTCGCTCTCGTGATGCGACGACATATCGACAAGCTCGATCTCGTCGCAGTGCTCAAGACTGGGGAGTAGTCATGAAAATCACGCGCAAAATGACCGCGGCAGGGGGAATTGGAATCCTTTGCGTCGCCATCGTTGCGTACTTCCTGAGGCCAGCGGTGATCGACGTAGATACCGGCGTGGTCGCGTCAGGTCCGCTTCGCGTCACGGTTGACGAGGACGGGCGGACGCGTGTACGGGATCGCTTTCTGGTGACGGCGCCGGTCGCCGGACGACTTCAGCGTATCGTGCTTCGCGAGGGGAGCGAGGTTCGTCGCGGAGACATCGTCGCCTGGCTGGCGCCACTTCCACTCGATGCGGCGACCCGTGACCAGATGAACGCAAAGGTTCTCGCCGCGGAAGCGCTCTACCGTGAAGCCGTGGTCCGCGTGAGCGACGCGCGCGCCGCCGCGGAACAGGCGCACAAGGTTGCGCAGCGACGGGGGGCCGTGCTCGCTATCGGGGGAATTTCCACTGAGGAACACGAGCAGGTTCTCCTCGCCGAGAGCGCGCGGACGGCTGATTTGGCCGCCGCGGAGTCCCGCGCGCGTGCAGCCGCTGCGGAGCTGAAAGGAGCTCGCGCCGCGCTTAGCCCCGCCACGCGCGCCGGGGCGCAGGCGTCGATTCCAGTTCGTTCTCCGACCGCCGGTCGAGTTCTGCGTATTCCCGATCAGAGTGAACGTGTGGTCCCAGCAGGCGCGCCGATTCTGGAGTTGGGAGACGCATCGGGAATGGAGGTTGTGGTCGACGTCTTGTCAACGGATGCAGTACGCGTAAGACCGGGTGACGACGTCGAGATCGTTGAGTGGGGCGGCGAGCAGCCGATTCATGGTCGCGTGCGATCGATCGAGCCATCCGCCTTCACTCGCGTTTCCGCTCTCGGTGTGGACGAGCAGCGCGTGAACGTGCTGATCGATCTTCCCGACGGGCCGAAGACCCTGGGTGACGGCTTTCGAGTCGAGGCACGGATGACCGTCTGGCAGGCAGCCAAGGTGAACACGGTTCCGGCGAGCGCGGTTTTTCAGCGCGGAGATGGCTGGCGCGTCTTCATGGTCGACCACGGTCGCGCGCGCCTGCGCCCGGTGGAGATCGGTCATCGAACTGGTGCAAGCATCGAGATCGTGAAGGGACTCGCGCCGGGAATGAAGGTCGTCCTGTTCCCCTCGGACAAGATCGATGACGGCGTGCGAATCCGCGCTCGCGGCAGCGGCGACTGAAGCCCGCCGGTTGCAGTCACCTCAAAGAGGCGCCTTCCGGAAAAGGGCGCGCTTGGTCGCCTCCGAAGCCAGTACGTACAGCGCCACTATGCCACCTACGCCAGCGACGAGAATCGGAGGCAGCGGGACAAACCCGAGTAGTGGCGCAAGCGGAGTGTAGGGAATGACCAGGGTTCCACCCGCAACGGTGACGCTCGCCCACAGAAGTGCGGATCCGATTCTGCTGCGGAAGAACGCACGCCGCGTCCGGATCACCAGGAGAATCAGGATCTCGGACAGAACGGACTCGAGGAGTCTTGCGTCGCCAGGAATGGTAGCTCCGGCGGAAAGGCTCACCACATCTCCGCGCACGACTTCCTCGATCGGTATCGCCTTTGAGCGCCCGCTGCGGAAGACCGTCGCCGTAGTGCGAACAAGCGCGAGCAGTTGGTCTACCGCACTGGCAGCGCGATGCTCCTGCCAGAAGCCGAGCAGGCCGCTCACGATCAATATTGCGAGGATGACGGTGCCATCCACGCGCTCTCCCAGCGCAATCGAGACAGCAGCGGCGACAAAGAGGAGAACTGTGATGGGGCTCGTGAACTGTCCCGCAAGTCCGCGAAACAGTCCGTTGCGGCCACGCCTGAAGGCGACGGTTGGGCCATCGACGATGAGACGGCGCGCGGCTTCGTCGTCGGTCAAGCCGGCTGATGACGACCGAACATCGACAAGCAACTCGTCGATTGGGGCAGGCCAGAACTGCTCGGACCGAACTTCGCGCGACGCCCTCTGGGCGGGCGGCTGGCCGGGAGGAATGGAGGGCGTGAATGCGGCGGTCGTCATGGTTGCTCCTCGGAATCTGTGTCTTCCTCGGCTGCGGTCTACCGGCTGAATGTGCAACTTTGTTAGGGGAAAAGCGCACAATTGCTTCGTTGTTCCCCTAATTTCTCGATCGATGCGCGCATTGCATCCGGGCTACCGGACTCAGATCGCCAGGCCGCAATGCTGACGGCCCCGACGCGATGCGCTACTCGCGCGACCAGCTACAGGATCCTCCCGAGATTCGCGACTGAGTCTGGACAGCCGAAACGCGCCCCGGGCCTTAGCTCTGCGAGAAATCCTCACAGGAATTCAGGAAATCCCCTCTCGTTTCCGACGCGGAATCGGCCGACAATGTAGATGGCGTTTCGGGAAGGCTTAACCACCACCGGGGGGATTATGCGGAGACGATTGCATGCGATCGCGGAATTGGTTAGGCGTCGACGCGAGCCGATGAAAACGTTGCTCGCCGCACTGTTCGGGCTGCTCGTGTCCAGCGTGTTCGCGATCTCCGGGAACTGGCTCACTATCCGGATCGGAGGCGAAGCCTTTCTCAGCGAACAGTCTTCCTACGCCACCATGGTCCTGCTCATCACGTTCCTCTGGACCGCAGCCTCGGTCGTTCTTGGTGGCTACGTAGTCGCCCGCCTGCACAACACTCGTGGTGCCGTGAGCGCCTACATCGTCCTCGAGCTGTTTCTTGGAGCTGGCATGCTGGCCGAGTTCTGGAGCTCGGGGGCCGCGTGGTATGATACCGTCGCGGTGTTGTTCGTCATTCCATGTGCGCTGCTCGGTGCCAGTCTGTTGCAGCCACGCTGGCTGACGGGAAGAGCGCGGGACATTAGCTGAAGCGGCGCCAACTTCCCCACGGCGGCTACTGAGCCGTGTAGCCGCCGTCGATCACCAACTCCGTTCCGGTGACGAACTTCGCCTCGTCCGACGCGAGGTAGAGAACACCATAGGCAATGTCATCGGGTTCCCCGACGTGACCGATTGGGTGCAGGCTGTCGAGCAGCTTCCGACCTTGCGCGACATCGCCCCGGGATTTCAGGTAGTTCTCCACCATCGGCGTCCAGATATATCCCGGGTGCACCGAGTTGACCCGAACGTTGTAGCCCGCTTTGGCGCAGTAGAGTGCAGCTGATTTCGTAAGAAGGCGAACTCCGCCTTTACTCGCGTTGTAGGCGGCCAGGTTTGGATCACCCACAAGACCCTCGATCGAGGACAGATTCACGATCGAGCCGCTTCGATTCGCCTTCATGGACTGGACTGCGTGCTTCGTCCCGAGAAAGACCCCATCGAGATTGATGCTCATGAGCCGCCGCCACTCTTCGAGCGTGGTGTGCTCGACATCCTTGACCAGGGCGACGCCGGCGTTGTTAACCAGAACATCAAGCTTCTTGTATCGTTCAGCCACGAGCTTCATGACTCGATCCCACTGGGCTTCATCAGCGACATCGTGCTCGATGAAGATTGCATCGCCCCCACGCCCCCGGATCTCCTCGGTCACGATCGACCCATTCTTGACATCAACATCGGTCACTGCAACAGCGGCCCCTTCTTCGGCGAGCTTGAGAGCGCACGCGCGTCCGATGCCCAGCGCTCCCCCGGTTACAACCGCTGACTTCCCGCGCATTCTGTTCATTCCGTCTCTCCTCGAGGGCCAAAAAAACTAGAGCCCCCGCTCAGTGGTTTCCCACCTTTGCGGAGGCTCCGCTTCTGCTGGCGGTCGCCGATTCCGGTTCGTTTTCCGTGCTTTCACACAGTCGGCTCGACAACCTTACCCTCGTCGGACGGGCAACTCAGGCGCCCCGGTGATCCCCGGAGCTTTGATTGTGTCCAGCAACCTCACAATCTGCGCGACGGCTTCGAACCTCCATCGCTCTGTCCGCCGCCGGCGTCCCGGGGGAGAACTCCGTTCACATGATTCCGTCTTGTGAACGCAAGTGCAATATATCATTTGCCAGACCTCACCGGCGTAGGCAAATCCCTGAATTTCTCTGAAGGTTTTCCTCTCGTATTCGAACGGACTACGAGCGACGCTGTCGCCCCGCTCTCGCTCCAATCGCCCCACGCTTGTTGCTGCGAAAATACGGGGAATCCTCACGCAACTTCAGGCATTCCTCTCTCGTTCCGGAAGTCGAATCGGATCAAACTATTGAGCAGAAGCTGCCCGCAACCAAAAAGCGGCTGACGGCGATGGGCACCTGGAACGATCCATTTTCCGCCGCCTCAAAGGAGGACCGATGCTCAGGCTAAGAGACATCATGACGCGGGACGTGATCAGCGCCACGCCCGACATGACGATTCGCGATGCGATGGAGCTGCTGTCGGAACGGCATGTGAGCGGCGCACCCGTCGTCGATGGTGGAAAGGTCGTCGGCATCTTTTCGGCGACCGATCTCCTTGCCCTTCTCGCGGAGCTCAACGATACGACACCGTCACTCACGTTCAGACGGCGGAGGGGACGCACCGCACCCCTCGAGGATGTAACCGTCGACGAAGTGATGACTCGGAAAGTTCACTCCCTTCCACCTGACTGTTCTGTCGACGAAGCGGCCGCCCTGATGGGAGCAAAGCAAATCCATCGAGTGCTGGTCATGCAGGGAGACGTCATGCTCGGAATCGTAACTACGTCCGACGTAGCGAAAGCTGTTGCTGAACACAAGATCATGAATCGCACCTACGTCTTCGGGTAGGAAGGGTCTTTTGACTTGGGAGGAACCATGAAGCGGACAACTCTAATCATCACCGCGGTCGGTGCCAGTGTATTGTCTCTCGGATGTTCCTTGCGGGCGCCCAAAACCGAGGTGACGGCCGACGACTTCGACCTTGCCCCACTCGTGGGTAAGTGGACCGGCGAGTACAACAGTGAAGTCACCGGAAGAACTGGAGACATCTCCTTCGTTCTGCGCGCCGGCGAGGTTGCGGCCTCTGGACGCATCGAAATGGTCGCGCGTGAACCGGAGCACGTTGTTGTTCCCGCTGATCGGCCGATGGTGAACGGCAGGCTGGCGATCCCCGCGAGGCAGCTGCTCACGATTCACTTCGTCAGAAAGGAAGGCAAGGGAGTCGTCGGACTGCTCGATCCCTACACCGACCCCGATTGCGCATGCAGGGTGACGACGTCGTTCCAGGGCGTATTCACCGATTCGCGCACGATCGAGGGGACTTACAACACGATCGGTGCCGATCTGGCTCACATTCCGACTGGCGGACACTGGAAAGTGACGAGGGCCAAGCGTCTGTAACGATCTGAACCAAGCGTCTGTAACGATCTGAACCAAGCGTCTGTAACCATCTGAACTAGTAGTAACAGACTCCTGTTTGCGATCCGCCTCCGCCCAGCATCACGAGTATGCCCAGCAGAAAACCGAGGTCATAGTGCCAGCCGGTGTTCTTGACCTCGTACATCCGCACACCTGGCTGAAAAAGGCCTACGATGAAAGTGATCGGGGCGATGATCCCGTGCCAGAAACCAGCCCAGAAGCCCGCGGGCGTGGCATCGGCAACCTCGAACCTGGAATTCGGCCCCGCTACAGCGAGTCTGTTTATCATTGTTCGTCTCCGCAGAATTTGCTCTTGTGACGGGACGCTCATCACGGTCGGACTCACGGAATTTCAGAGCATCAGCTAGCTCACGGCGAGTACTGACGCACCCCTGCATACCTTTCGACCAGGTACTCTGTGAACCACTGCCGCGCCAAATCGGAAGCCTTTTGGAGCGCGCCGCTTTCTTCGAAGAGATGCCCCGCGCGCGGTATGATCTCGAGCCGAGCTATGCAGTGGAGTCTGCGCAGCGCCTCGTGGTTGAGATCTATCACCACGGTGTCGGCGCCTCCGACAATGAGTAACGTCGGTACTCGCAAATCCTCCAGCGCATTCCCGGCCAGGTCAGGCCTTCCGCCGCGCGAAACGACTGCGCCCACCAGTTGTGGGAGCGCGGCTGCAGCGACGATCGCGGCAGCGGCTCCGGTGCTCGCGCCAAAGTAACCAACCGGCAGCCCGTCGAGCTCGCGTTGCGCCACTGCCCAACTGGTCGCGGATGCGAGACGCACCGAAAGCAGGTCGATGTCAAATCGGAAATGCCCGGTGCGGGCCTCCGCCTTCTCCTCCGCTGCCGTGAGAAGATCCAGAAGCAAAGTCGCAAAACCGGCATCCTGGAGGTTCTGCGCTACCGCCCTGTTCCTCCGGCTGAACCTGCTGCTACCACTGCCATGGGCGAAGAGCACAATGCCTTTGGCATCAGGGGGGACGGCAAGATCCGCTTCCAGGGTTGTCCCCTCAAATGGAATACGAGCAGGGTGCAGTTCCACTCGTCTCTCCTTTTCGTTCGTCATCTGATCCTCGTCTCCACGCTCGTCAAAGCGTCGAGGGATAGGTTTCGGGAAGCTCGCCACGCTCCCACAATCCTGTCCGCTCCAGTGGCTCGACGGCGCGAGTCACATCGTAGTGAAGCACGGCATCGAACTGATGCGGCAACCGCGCGCTAAAGTAGTGACTCATTCGCTCGTTCTCCGGGCGATAGATGACGCCGATCGCGCGCTCCAGCCGCGGCCGCCTCAAGCCGAGAATGGCTTCGCTGTTTCCACGAAGATCGAGGAAAAAGTTTCCGAGACCGAGGTTATGGAACAGAGCTTCGTAGCTTTCTTCCAGAGCCGGTCTCACGATCTTCCGCTCAGCGGGCTCGTCCCAATCTGATGCCGCCGTCACGGTGCCCGAGTAGGTGGTGAACCCGACGAGAACGGCAGCCCGACCCCATCTCTCTCTTACCAGCTGGCCGACATTCAGCTCGCCTCTGCTCGCCATCCCAGTTGCGCGGGCATCACCGAGGTGTGAGTTGTGTGCCCACACCACGAGCTTCGGGGGTCGCCGATCAAATTCGAGAAACGCGATCAAAGCATCCAGCGTCGCGGCCATGTGCCGGTCGCGCAGATTCCACGACTCGGCGTGGTTTCCGAACATCGCTCGATAGTACCGCTCGGCATTCAGAACTACTCTCGCGTTCTGTTCGGCGAAAAAGAGATCGTCTGCTGCCAGTCTCCCGTCGCGCATCGCGTAATCGGCGGCCGACTTCTGCAGCTCGATGAGCTGGGCAATCACCTCATTCTCGCAAGAGGCAGCAAGGCCAACCGTCGCCGCGTACCCATAGGACTGTGGATTATCCCCGAAGTGCTCGAAGCAGGCATAGCGCCGCTGAGCTCTGAGGGCGGCTTCCGGATCCACTACCCGCAGATACGACAATACTGCTTCCATCGAGGCGTGCAGGCTGTAAAGGTCGAGCCCGTAAAAGCCGACCTTCCGCGACATCGACGTCGCGTCGTTGTGGTCGCGGAGCCACCCGATGAACTCGAGCACGTCGGCGTTCCGCCACATCCATTGCGGAAAGCGCTTGAATCCGGCGAGTGCCTGCGAAGCGTCGGTGTCGCTCCCTCTGCCGTGTACGTAACGATTTACGCGATATGCGTCGGGCCAATCGGCTTCCACGGCGATTGCCGAGAAGCCTTTCTCGCGAATGAGTCGTTTGGTGATCTCGGCGCGTATGCGGTAGAACTCGTGCGTTCCATGGGAAGCTTCACCAATGAGGACGAAGCGGCTGTCGCCAACGAGAGCGAGCAGTGGGTCGAAATCCTCACGGTTGCCCGTCAGAGGGTGCGCTTCCTTCCGCAGATCCTCGCGAAGCCCTTGATCAATAGACAGCGTCATGGTGACTCCTCAGTGCTGGTAGGTATGATGTGGAATTGGAGAGGGGGAGTCGTGCGCGGCGGCCTCCAGGAGCAACTGGACTTCGCGGTCGCTCGTTGGCGAGAAGTCAGCGTACCAAAGCCCCACTCCGTAAAACGGCTCGGGTGCCTGCACGTACTCACACCCGTCCGCCACGGTGCGGAGATATCGGCAGGTGTCGGGAGCGACGACAGGAGCAGCGACTATGATGGCGGCCGGCTGCTGTTTTCGCAGAGCAGTTATTGCGGCCTGCATCGTGGCGCCGGTGGCGAGACCATCGTCCACGACGATTACTGTACGGCGCCTTACATCCACCGCGGCGCGGCCTCCCCGATACATTTCCTCCCTGCGTTTCAGCTCCTGGTGTTCCAGCATCGTTATTCGCTCGATCGCGCTCGGAGTAATCCCAAGCAGCTGAATTGCTTCCTGATTCAGGACGCGCACACCCCCGGTTGCGATGGCGCCGATGGCGAACTCCTCGTGGCCGGGCGCGCCCAGCTTCCGCACTACGAACACGTCGAGCGGCAAATCGAGAGTGCGTGCTACTTCGTACGCGACGGGAACTCCTCCGCGCGCGAGCCCGAGAACGACTACATCCTGTCTCCCGGCAAAGCGGTCCAGCTTCTCCGCCAACTCGAGTCCTGCTTCACGGCGGTTGAGAAAACGCTTCATACAGCCCCCTTCCAGAATTCGTGAGCTGTGGCGCGCACGCATTGGCGGCGATTCTGCCACCGCTGCATGCGCGCCCGAACGTAGGTCAATAGTTGACGGCAATCATGTCGTCGACGTTTGTAACGCCAGGAGCCTGCCACGCAGCACGCTCCGCGTCCTGCCGCTCGGCGAACGAGCTGACGGTTCCCCGCAAGGTCACACGGCCGTCCTTTGCTTCGATCGTGATCTTGTCGGCATCGCGTTCTGCATGCCGGCGCAGCGAATCCTTGATCTTCTCACCCACCTCGTACGTTGAAACCTTCTTGGGCTTCACCGTAATGAGGTTGGTCACGCCCTTGATTCCCGTCAGATTGCGCACCGCTCCTTCCGCGGCCCATTTCTGGTACTGCCACTCCACCTCGCCCTCGAGGTCGATCCAGCCGTTCTCGACCGCGGCTTTGATGCGATCGTCCGGGACCTGAATGTCCCAGTGCAGAGCGTTGACCACCGCGTGAGCCAGGTCGGTATCCGAGCGCTGAAACGATCCCGGCAGCTTTACCTTGATCTCGTCGGCGACTGCCTTGACTCCGCCCACACGTTCGGCCGTGTGCTCCGCGGAGTATTTCTCGGAGTAGCTGTCGACAAACCCGGTCAACGTGACGACGCCGCCCTTAGTCGCGACCCCGATTTCTGCCTCGCGGATGCTTGGCTCGAACTTGAGCTCTTCGAGCACATCACGCTGCAGTTGTAGGTCCGTTTTCATGATGTTTCCCTCCATTATGAGTGGTCCTGCTGCATATGAGGTCAACTTCGCAGACTCGCGTGGAAATGTCTGTCGGCGTGGAGTTGAGAACAGATGGGAGAAACCAGTACACGCGCGTGCGAGAAATACCTAGTAAGCGACTGGGACCTGAGAGACGAGATCGCCCACGACAAAGCGGCCAACCCGCGCGGAACGGGGAAGGCATGGCAATTAGACGTGATCGCTCGGAAACGAGCTTCTTCGTTTGTGTGACGACGCGAGGTTCGGTGTTAGCTGCGGCGATACCGCGCTAATACTCCCAAACAACAACCGTCCCTAGAGTCTTCTTTGCTCTGCCGGATCGCCTCACGGCCCCCAACGCTCCAGGCTTCCGCTTCCGACTAAATATCGTCGCGATCACCACGTAGATCGCTACGAGGAGATCGAAGAGCACGCCTGAGATTAGAAGCACCACCGGAAGAGCCATTCCCGCGAGCAGGATGACGAAGAACGCCGCGAAGACTTCCATATACCACCCCCCGCCAGCTCACCACTCGCGCCAGTCGTCGGAAACTCCTTGCGACTACTGCGGGTCTCGGCCAGCGAAACTGAGTACGCTGCCAATCTCACCGAGAAGATGGGGGCGTGCGCCCGCCCCGCCCAGCAGGGAAACCTTGAATTGCTGTAGGGGAAAGCGGCGCTCCCGAACAACGCTTGCGAGATGCAGGCTGCTGTCCCGCCGCCGGCTGGTCGTCGTGCGCTGCTCGGTCAGGAATTGCCCCACACGAATAACTGCCTTCTGCCGACAGACGAAAGACGGCGGGCAGACGATCTTGG
>JBGQIT010000034.1:0-12797 GCA_041498575.1 Gemmatimonadaceae bacterium | reverse complement strand
GCGGGCGTTGGAGCGTTCCACGCTCTGCGCGACGTGCGCGAAGGAAGCATGCGTGTGGCGATGCTCTTCGCCCTCGTCTCGGCCGTCAGCATGATGCTGGGCTTGCTGCGATGGCCGAGTATTCATTGGACGCTCGCACAGGCGTACGCTGCTGGCAGTGAAGCAGATCGGACGGCAATCAGCGCCATTTTTGCCGGCCTGAACAGCTTTCTCGGAAATTATGTCGGAGAGTTTCTGGGCGAGCTGAGCTTCAGCCTGTTTTTTCTTCTCTCCGGTCTGGCAATGCTCGCGCGAGATTCGCGCTACCCTCGGTGGTTGGGATATCTCGGCGTCTTCACGGCGGTGGCCGGATTGATTGGAATGTTTCGGAATGTGACCGATGTCGCTGACCCCATCGCGGCCGTCAACAATTATCTACTGCCACTCTGGATGGTCGTTTTTGGCGTCTCTCTTCTGCGTCATTCCCCGAGAATTCCCGAGGTTCGAAATACCGCCTTGAGTATGAACGCGCCATTCAGTGGATGAGAGAGTACACTGCGCGAAGGAAACCGGCTCGGTACGGATGGATCCGTCGTGTAGCCTGAGTTCCAGACAGCGTACACATCATCGCCAATCCTGGGAATCCAGTGGAAGCGGAGATTGAAGTCCACGCGCTGGGACTCGTTGTTGAACTGAACGAAGCCCAGGAAGCCCGTGCGGGTATTGAAAGTGTATTCGAGTCGTCCGGCGGTCTCAACCGCAGTGAAGCTTCCCACTGAGAGACGCGCCGACGTAACGGAATGAGCGGCTCCGATGATCACGTGTCCCCCGCCACGGAACGTCGCGCCGAGCTCCGTGGACGTGCTGCGGCCATTGTAAAACTGCCCGCTGCTGATGATCGCCTCGCCGCTGAGAGGACGCCCGGTCGAGGTTTGGTATTGAATGTCGCCGGTGGTCCACCAATAACGGCCGGCCCCGATCGTCGTGCCGCGAAAGATCTCGAACGCCTCGCTCGGCGCGTCCAGCTCGCGACGCACGTTGACCTCGAAGTGATCGCCGGACTGTAGGTCCCCCGCGAACGCGTGCCATTCGAAATCGGCGGTTTGCCACGTGGATGGATGAGCAAGACTCTGCGCTCGATCCGTGATGATGTCCCAGCTCGGAATCGGGGTCAGGTCGAGCTGGCGAATACCCCAGAGGTGCGGGCGCGGCTGGAGGTCGATATGACCGGTCGTTTCCCAGATTCCCGTCCGCCGCACGAACCCCATGGTGGGATTGAAGCCCGAATCGATCGAATAGAGCGAGACGAAGCTGTCGAACAAATCGTTCGGGGCGTCGGTCGATATTCGCCACGCGAGCGGCGTCGCGGGAACCGCAGCCGTTCGCGTTCCCATCATCCAGAAATGCGGCTCCACGTTGTGGCCACTCACCACGAGCGGAAAGTCGAGATCCACACCGGCCCCGCGTTCGTTGCGTGCACTGGAACGGGAACGGTCGACGAGCATCCCGGCGATCGTCGAACGATCGAGAAGGTCATGGCCAACTCGGATCGCGATGTCGTTCGCCTGCTCTGCTCCGCCAGTCCGCACGTCGAGCAACCCGATTCCCCATGGCCCCGCCTTGCCGTAGACTCGCGCGCCGCCGAGGATCGGAACGGGAGAGCCGGCCGAGTCGAGACCAATCCTTCTCGAGTAGAAGAGTTGCGTTCTCTCTGGTGTGCCGACATCGAATAGACCACTCGATTCCAAAAAGAACTCGCGCTTCTCTGGGAAAAACGTGGGAAAGCGCGTGAGGTTGATCACCTGCTGGTCGGCCTCGACCTGGGCGAAGTCGGTGTTGATGGTTAGATCGGCCGTCATCGTCGGTAACACCGCGAGCTTGGCATCGAGCCCCGCCTTGCCCCCATTTCCCGAAGGCGCTACTCGATTCCCGCTACTGTCGTAGGACGGCGCAATCAGGCGCGCCAACACGTACGGACGAAGTTCCAGCGGCCGCTCGCGGCGAATGTCGGCGAAGCCCGTGATGTCTCCCGTGTGAAGCAGATTGTCGATGCCCTGAGCGCGCCCCCACGATCGCCACAAGTCTTCTTCGTTCTTCCGCCGAATCGTTCGGCGAATGTTCAGGCCGATGATATCGTTGCCCGGATTGAACCGCAGCGTTCGCAGCGGAATCGCGAACTCCGCCGACCACGAGACGGAATCGCGACGAGTGACGACGTCCCAAATGCCGTTCCAGTTCTCGTTGATGTTGTCGAGGCCGACGAGTTGGGCGTCCCACATAGCTCCATTGGGATTCGTGCGGAAGAGAAAGGCACCGCGCCGATCGCGATAGCTGTCGATGAGAACTGTGATGTCGTCATCCGAAGACATATCGGCGTCGCGACGAAGCTGGGCGCTGCGCACACCGCGCATGTCGCTGTCGTACGCGCGCACGGCGACATAAAGCAGATCCGCGTCACGGACGACTTTCACGACCGTGCGCTCCGTAGCCGGTGCGCCCTCGAGCGGCTCGCGCTGCCGGAAATCCACGATCGAATCGACGGTTTGCCATACGGGCTCGGAGAATCTCGCGTCGAGTCGTATGGGTTGGTTCACCGCCCGAACCCGATAGCTCGGCTCCCCGAGATCGGGCCTTGGTGTTGTGACGACGACTTGCGCGCCGAGACGCAGAGCAGACAATGCCAGAACCGCGAGCCAACGTTGAATTACCCGCACGCTCACCGGAATTCGGCGGTTACCGCGTCGGCTCGTAGATCCAGAGTACAGGACCGCCGTTGATATTTTCGAGTGGTAGATAGATGAGGTGAGTTCGAGGATCAACCGACACCGTATGCGCGTGCGGCGTCCGCACTTCTCCGATCGGCCGCAACGTTTGTCCGTCGAGCCAAAACGCCGACAGGGCGCCCGATTCCGACGCGACATACAATCTGCGCCACGACGGGTCCCACGCCAGCACGTCCGGATCGTCCGGCACCTTGAGCACCTGGAGAATCTTCATCGTGCGGAGATCTACCACCTGTAGCAGGCCGTTTCCTTCGCTCGTAATGAAAGCGAGGCGTCCCGGCTCATCGAGCGTAAAGCCATGTGGATGGTCGGCCCCGGGAAGATCATATCGCCGCACGATGCGCTCGCTGACTGGATCGATCGCCGCCAGCTGATTCCGCGTCTGTACCGCGACGAGAATGCAGTGCGATACCGAGTCGTAGTGGGTGTTCCCCGCCTCTCCGCCCAGGTCGATCGTCGAGCGCTTCTTGCCCGTTTTCGGATCGATCACGACGTCGGCGCCGCCCGACTCGTCCGAAACGAACACTTTATCCGCCTCCGGCGCGTACGCGATGCCGTCCGGAAACCGGATACCGCCAACACGCGCGACGACCTTGAGCGACCGATCATCGATGATCGCGACTTCATGGGAGCCGGCGGCCGAGACGTAGATCTGGTGATGCGTGGGGACGGCCAGGACCCCCGTAGCTCGCGGCAGATCCATGATCTCGGCGATCACCTTTCCATTATCCGCGTCGAAGACGATCGTGCTTCCCGCGTTCATGTGGTTCATGTAAATCCGGCCGCTTGCCGGGTCGACGCTTTGATAGTCGAACCGATTCGCCGGTCCGGGCAGCGGGATCTCGCGTACGAGCCTGAGACCCTGCTTCGGTGGCGTTGTGGCGGCGAGGGCCGGTGGGCGCCAGCCAGCGGGAGTGAGCGATGACGCGGTTGGGGAGCACAGGCTGCGACTTTGCTGCCCTGAGGCGCTCGCAGCCGCCAGAGTCGCGATGAGGAAGATTGCACCGCGCATTCTATCGAGCTTCCCTTGCTTCGAGAGTGGGAGTATCCCGTTGCGGATTCCAGGTGTGTCGTTCGGCGCGAGCCTCGCGTAGCCAGGCGTAGAGCGCATCGTAGATGACGAATCCATGCCGCAGCTGTTCGTGGTCGTCCTGAAAGAGGCGCGAAAGCCCCAGGGATATAGCGAGTAGTCCCGCACATTGTGGTTCGGTATCGAGTCTATCCGTGTCGGCACCACGAACGATGCGGGCCAGTTCGGCCAGCGCGGGATCTCGCAGCTGATACTTGTCAATGAATGCGTCGAAGCTGCAGCGCGGGCCATCGTGAGATAGCTCAACTCCTTCGACATCGAAGGCAATGGCGCCGGTCTCTCGCGCAACGCCAGCCACGTCGCCAGGAGCCACGAACAGAAACTCGGCCTCCTTGTCGATGAAACGCTCGATGAGCCAGGGACATGCGATGCGGTCGATCTTGGGTCGCTCTCGTGTAACCCATTTCATTGTGACCTCCTGTAAAGGATCACGCGCGTTGCTTGCGAAAGAACGCGTACAAGTCGTCCAGCACCGCGGCTCCGCGTTCTATTCGTGCGGGATCGTCCTCGTGTGCCTGAGCGATCCCGCTTATTAGTCCCGAGATTCCGGCGGTCTCTGGCCGATTGAAGCGATCGTCCTTGCAGTCAATGTCGTGCACTACTTCGCCGATCGCGCGGAGTGCCGCGTCGCGTAGACCGAATTGGCGAACGAGCGTCTGAAACGTGCAGTCCTCTCCGACGTGGGTGTATTCGGCTTCGAACATGTCGAATCGGAGCTCGCCACGTTTCGGCTTGTATCCGCGCGCCGCCACGAACTTGAATCGCGCCTCGGCGTCTATGAAACGGCGAATGAGCCATGCGCTCGCGATGCGGTCTACATGCACGTTCTCACGAGTGACCCAGGTTCGCCCTGGCTCAACCTGATGAACTTCAGCCACCGCATTATTCTCGGCCCCGCCAAGCCCTCGTTCGGTTTCGAGCATCGCTTCCAGCTCCTCATCTGAGATACCGCCGACAAACTCTGCTTCGGCGATCACGGCGCTCCCGCCCTCTGCTTCAATCTCTCGTCTCAGCCACTGCAGATCCTCCAGCGCTTCTTCGCTGCTCGGCAGGGCGTACACAGTCTGCTTAATCGCTACGGCGCCCAACTTCCGAAGTCGGCGTCTGATCTTCACCCGCAGGTAGTCCGGCTTGGGCGGGAGCTGGTGGATGAAGAGGAGCCATCTTGGGGCACTCGCTCCTCCTTGCGCCTTGGCTTCTCCTGAATCAGTCATTGCTTCAACTGTATCATGGCGACGTCTTGGCGTCAAGCTCTTGCCCTGCTGGCAATCCGAGGGCCGGCGGCAATGCTAAACCACCGTCGACCGGCGATCACGCGCCACGCGTGCGCTCAGTCGTGCGCGTGGCGGTGGTGGATGTCCGGATAGTGCGGATGAGAGTGCACCAGCAGTGGGTGTCGATGCCGATGAGTGTGTGGCACCGGGTCGGCCACAGGCGGGTCGCCCGCTGAATGAGCGTGCTGATGATGGCCGTCGTGAACGTGCGCGTGATCATGGTCCAACGCGGCGTGCTCGTGCTCGTGCTCGTGCCGTTCGGTCAGATGTAGCCAGACTCCGACTGCCATCAGCGCCGCCGCGACAATGATTAGTGGTGTCGGGCGCTCTCGGAAGATTGCGAGGGACAGCACCGCACCGACGAACGGCGCTGTCGAGAAATAGGCACCGGTGCGCGCTGTCCCCAGGTGGCGGAGTGCGAAAACGAAGAGCACGAGGCTCACGCCGTAGCTGAGGAATCCCAGAGCCAGAGCGCCCGTAACGCGGGGTACAGCGGGCAAGCTCGCGCCGAGAAGAAAAGCGATCGCGGTGTTGACGCTTCCAGCGACGAGTCCTTTTAGCATGGCGATTTGCACCGGATCGCCCGCCGACACCTTCTGGGTCAGGTTGTTGTCGATCGCCCAGCAAAGGCACGCACCTGTAACCGCTAGCGGTCCCGCCAGTCCGCCCCAGGACAGTCGTCCCTCCCACGAGAGAGCGAGGCTTCCGGCGACGATGGAGAGCATGCCGAGCGCGATACGTCGGTCGAAGTTCTCGCGAAACACGAACCACGCGAGAAGCGCCGTGAAAACGCCTTCGAGGTTGAGCAGCAGCGACGCACCCGACGCTGCAGTTCGGGTGAGCCCTATCATCAATAGGAGAGGGCCGAGCAGGCCGCCGAAGACTATCGCCCCGGCAAGCCACGGAACGTTGTGCCGCGTCAATGGCGTCTCGCGGGCGCCCTCCGCTGAAAATCGTCCGCGGAGCCACACGATGCCGAGGCCAAGACCTGACCCCAGATACAGGAGTCCGGCGAGAAGTTGAGGCGCCGCATCCATGAGGAGGAGCTTGGCGAACGGAGCGCTCGCGCCAAACAGAACCGCGGCCGCGAGCGCCAAACCGATTCCGCGTCGTGATGCCTGCATGTGTGAGGACTCCGTCCGCAAGCTCGAATCTTAACGCGAGGCGAGCCGGCAGGTGTGATGAGCACAACTCCAGGATAAATTGTTGGCCGCAGGTCCCGGATCAAACTCCGCCCGTAGTCCCCCAACAATCCCCATCTGATGCGCAAGCTTTTTTCGTGGCTCCTTGTGCTGTTTGCCGCGCAGCCGATTGGCGCCCAGCAATCGCGGCCATTCGACTTCTCCATCAAGAACATCATGCGCGGACCGGAGCTTTACGGTCGACACCCGGAGAACATCCACTGGAGCGCCGACAGCCGGTGGATCTACTTCACCTGGCTCGAGCCGGGCACCGACTGGCGTGAGACGCCGAAGCAATTCCGCGTTCGCGCGGTTCCGGGCGCAAGGCCCGAGCGGGTATCGATTCAACAGGCTGACTCGACTGGCTATCGATTCGCGCCGGCCGAGCGCTCGCACAACGGCAGGTACTCCGTTGTCGAGTTCAACGGCGACATCTATATCAACGATCTCACCACTGGCACCGCCAGGCGCCTGACCCAAACGGTAGAAGCTGAGCACAACCCGCAATTCTCGGCCAACGACCGGGAGATTTTCTTCGTTCGCAACAACAACATCTATTCCATCGATCTATCGTCGGGCTTCCTCCGTCAGGTCACTGACATCCGGCAGGGGCCCGCGCCGGCTGATTCGTCGAAGGCGCAGGGACAGCGCGGCCGGCTCGAACAGCAGCAGCGCGACCTCCTCGAGGCAGTCCGCGATCGCATCCGCGCCGACAGCATCGCGCGCCTGGAACGGCTGCAGCGCGACTCGCTTGGGCTCCGCCCCGTCTATCTGCAGAGTGGTGAGCAGGTGGCGGACTTCTCGATATCGCCCACTGGCACGTCGCTCCTGATCACGACTCGCACGCCGGCCGCTGGAAACCGAACGACCGACATTCCGCAGTACGTCACCCGCTCCGGATACACTGAAGAGATTCGGGTGCGCACGAAGGTCGGAGATGCGGAGCAGCGGGGGCGCGTCGCGCTCATCATGATTCCAACGGCGGCGGTAACCTGGCTCAAGCCCCTCGCGGCGGACACGACCACGGGCATCTTCGACTTGCTTGGCTGGAACGACACGGGGACGCGAGCCCTGCTCTACGCCTACAGCGGCGACAACAAGACGCGCTTCCTGCAGGCGGTAGATCCGGCGGGGAAGCTCACGACGCTGGACGTCGAGCGCGACAGCGCGTGGGTCGGCGGTCCCTGCAGCGAGTGCGGAGGCTGGTACGGCGGCGGCGCTGGACGCGTCTGGTTTGTCTCCGAAGCGGACGGATTCGCGCACCTCTACACGATCGCGCCAGATGGAACCGGAAAGCAGCAGCTCACCAGGGGCAAATGGGAGGTCCGGGACGTCGCGCTCTCGCCGGAGGATCGTTGGTTCTACCTGCAAACCAATCAGGTCTCGCCGTTCGAGCAGCATTTGTACCGCATGCCGACCGCCGGCGGAGCAATGGAGAAGATCACGACCAGAACGGGCAGGCACACCGCGGTCGTATCGCCAGATGGCCAGCTCGTCGCCGATGTCTACTCGTACGTGAATCGTCCGCCCGACCTGTTCCTGCTCAACGACAGGCCGGGTGCCGAAATGTCGCAGCTGACGGTTTCTCCGAGCGCGGAGTGGCTGTCGTTTGCGTGGCTCGTGCCGGAGATCGTGATGATTCCGGCGTCCGACGGCGTCCAGGTGCCGGCGCACATTTACCGGCCGAGCGACATGCACGCGCAGCCGAATGGAGCGGCAGTGATCTTCGTGCACGGCGCCGGATACCTGCACAACGTCGGGAGTTTCTGGTCGGAGTATCCGCGCGAGTACATGTTCAACCAGTTTCTCGCATCCAATGGCTACACCGTCCTCGATCTCGATTATCGCGGCTCGGATGGGTACGGGCGCGACTGGCGGACAGCGATCTACCGGCACATGGGCGGCCGGGATCTTCAGGATCAGGTGGACGCCTCGAAGTACCTCGTCCAGAGTGTAGGGGTTAACCCCAAGCACATCGGCATCTACGGGGGGAGCTACGGCGGGTTTATCACCCTTATGGCCTTATTTACCGAGTCTCCGCACTTCGGGGCGGGCGCGGCCTTGAGAAGCGTCACCGACTGGGCGCACTACAATCAGGGTTATACCTCAAACATCCTGAATCTCCCGCAAAACGATACGCTGGCCTATCGTCAGTCGTCTCCTATTTACTTTGCGGAAGGTCTTCAGGACCCGCTGCTGATGGCGCACGGAATGGTAGACACCAATGTCCACTTTCAGGATATCGTAAGGCTCACCCAACGACTCATCGAGCTTGGCAAGACGCGCTGGGAGCTTGCGGTTTATCCGGTCGAGGATCATGCATTCGTAAGACCCTCGTCGTGGGCGGATGAGTACCGCCGCATCTTCGAGCTGTTCGAGAGATATCTGCCGGTTCGTAATTCGCCCAAATGATCAACTACATCACCTCAATGCTCACCCGCGCCGCCTCCATAGTCCGAGCAGTTCTCGGCGTCCCCGACTACGGGCGCTATCTATCGCACATGCGGTCTGCTCACCCGGGCGATCGGGTAATGAGCGAGACAGAGTTCCGGCACACCCGCATGAATGACCGCTACAACCGGGCGGGGTCGAAGTGCTGCTAAAGCCGTAGCTGTGCAACAACTGATTCGGCTGGCGTCTCCTCTGAGACCTCAACCGAGTCAGAAAATGAAAGCAACAGCATTTCTCGCTATCGCCGCCTGCGCCCTCACTGGGTGCGGTGGCGATTCTTCTTCACCAGCCAATGGCCGCGGTATCGCCACCGACCGCGTGGAGCTCTCTGCCAAGGCGATGAGCCAGACTGGCGCGATGCCAGCCTCCGGAGTTGCCGGCGGGGAATTCGGCGTCATCGGGGGTTCGGCTCCCTCCGCCATCGCCCAACGGAGCTCTTCGTTGCGCGTAGATGCAACACCCGAGGTGAGTCCTCCCGACAACGCGCTGCAGAACGTAAATGCCGCGACCGTCGCCGCGCCAACGATGGTGATTCGTACCGGTCAGGCGTTCATCGAAGTCGACAAGGTCGATCCGGCGATTCTCAAAATCCGGCAGCTGGCCGCTCAGGTCGGAGGCTACATCGCCAACTCCTCTATCAGTGGAGGCCGCGATCAGATCAGGCAGGCGACGCTCGAGCTCAAGATCCCGGCGCCGAGGTACGAACAGGCGGTGGGGTCGCTCTCGACGATCGGAAAGGTCGAGACGGTGAACTCCACAGCCCAGGATGTCGGCGAAGAGTTCGTCGATGTGACTGCTCGCGTGAGCAACTCGCGGCGTCTCGAGGAGCGGCTGATCACGCTCCTTTCCACCAGAACTGGAAAGCTCGACGAAGTCTTGCGCGTGGAGCGCGAGCTGGCCCGAGTGCGGGAAGAGATCGAGCGCTACGAAGGGAGACTTCGCTATCTCAGCACGCGTGTCGCCACGAGCACGCTCACGATCACCGTGCACGAGCCAGCACCAATCTTGGGTAGCACTCCCGGCGAGAATCCCATCGCCGCGGCCCTGCGCCGCGCGTGGAGGAATTTTGTCACCCTTGTCGCTGCTCTTATCGCGTCGCTTGGTGTCGTTATTCCGCTGGCGCTGCTTGGGCTCGCGGGATGGATGGGTTATCGGCGCTGGAAGAGGAGATGACTTACCGTGTAAGATCCCGGTTGTACCACCAGAACGCCCGGGACAGTTTTGAGTAGCCGGCGTTGAGGTGCTGAGCGCCCCACACCATCGCTCCACCGCCCGCGATGATGAGGATCGGGCTCGCGGCGTTGTTCGAGCTGTTGGCCGTGACTACAGCGCCGACAACAAGCGTCAGCGCTCCGAGTCCACCTATGAGTGACCCGCGGAAATTGTTCGCCTTGAAGGCGCGTGCTTCCGTTACGGCTTGCGGCGACGACGCGACGAGCTTCTCCACATCGAAGTCGCGGAACCATCCGACGGTGCCGATGACGCGTCCATCGGCGCCACGAATGATGTCAGCGCTGCCCCAATGGGTCTCGAACCGGAGCGCCTGCGCGTCGTAGCTATGCGACGAATCGCTTGGCGTGGCAGCGCCACCGGAGACGCTAGTTGTGCCGGATCCCGGCGCTGCGACAGTCGGCGCCGCATGACCTATCGCTTGGGCGCCGACCGTCGCTCCATTAACCAGGGCGCCGATCAAAAGCGCCCGAAGAATTCTCGATTTCATTTGTCCTCATTGATCGCCAACCTGTTCTTTACAGACGATTGAGCGACCCGAGGAAAACATCGCGATCGTGCTACTTCAGATCACGATTGTACCACCACAACGACTTGTGGAGCGCATTGTAAGCCCTTTGCAGCCTGCCTCCTCCGTACGTAATCAGCCCAATTGTCGCAATCGACAATCCCGTCGTAATTCCACGGTTCGCGTCGTGAATCTGGGAGGCCCCGACGGAAGCTCCGAGACTTATCAGCCCCAGACCGAGTGCTATTGTTCCAGGCCGGTAGTTCCTCTGAAATTCCCGCGCCTCAGTTACCGCATTCGGAGACCTTTCAACCACTTTGGCTACATCGATTCCGCGAAAGACGCCGATCCTTCCGACGACTGTTCCATCGATGCCGCGTACGATGCTTACATCACCGAAATTTCCATCGAGACGGAGAGCGTTTTGATCGTAGCTGCGATCCTGCGCCAGCATTGCAGTTGGCGACCTGGTCAGAATGAGATGACCCACAAGGCAACAGAGCAGTAAACGCGACATCGCTCCCTCCATTAGTGACGGTACACAATCGTCGCACGGCCATTAAGAGTCGTTCCGTCCATGATTACGTGTGTGTTGCCGGGATAGGCGTAACCCGCGTTTGCCTGTGCCACTGCCCCACCCAGAAAGTCGTCATTCGTCAATAGCCACGCTCCCGGATTGGAGAAGAGCGTACCGACGAACGCTGTCGCCACAATTGTCCATGATGCGCCGGGGATCACCTTGATCGCAACAGTGCCGAACGCGTTCGCGGTTGATTTCAAGAGGTCGACAAGTCCGTTGCTGTCAAGCTTGAGCACGCACGGCTGATTATCGTCCTCCCAGAACAGAATGTGGAAACCTTGATTGTATCTGTTGGTGAACGCAACAGTCTCCTCTTCAGAAAAGAGCATCACCCTCGGCCCCTCCCAGAAGCCGGTATTCTGATCGAAGAATTTTCGACTGTCGTACGGGTGCTCGCCCGAGCAGGACAAGTCGTCTGCATAAGTGGGAGCTGACGGGATGTTTGGCCCCTGAACGTGGACCTCTATCTCAGGATCGCCTCGAAACCACGGCTCCTTCATGTCGAGAATCCGCGAGTACTCCAGATAAAGTCCAGGCGGGATCGGCGGTGATCCCCCGCCGCCACCACCACCACACGTCTCACCACAGGAAATGAGGCTCGATCCTTTGAGGGTCATTGGCTCGAGCGTTCCGATGGCGCTGCCGTTCAGGTCGCGTACGTTCCTCGACGCCGCCGGAATCATTGGCTCGCTGAATCGCGTCTCGACGGGCACGATCGAGAGCGTCGGCTGCGTGGGAGCAACCTTCCGATCGAGCGCGATCTCTTTCCCCTTCTCGTCGAACGCCACGATCGGCTCGGACTCATCGAGCTGCGAGACGACGAGAACGTCCGCCTTGCCCGTCCACGATTCGCGGTGTTTCTCCACCGGCATGTAGAATTCGAGCGGTCGAATCGCGGCCAGGGTGCCGTACACATCGCTCTCGCCACCGCGGGTCTGCGCGGCCATGCTTTCGAGCAGGGCTCGACCGTCCTTCGACCCCAGATAGGTCGCGAGTTCGAGCTTGTGCTCGCGAAATGGAGCCGAGCGCAAGTCGCGTTTGAGACGCTGTCGTGCGGGCTCGTTGTCCATCGCCACCGCCACCAGCCGCGCGATCTTCGTCAGCGCGACGCGTTCCTCGCTGGGTGCCGCTGGGGTAGGCTCTGTTACTATGTCGTTCGACGGGGGGGGACCGACCGTGCGGCTGGATGGATCGGCACAGCCCGCAAGCGCCCCGAACAACGCGAAAACAAGAACTCCGTCGCCATGTGTGTGTCTCATACTTCCTCCTCGGCGAGTGGTGCGGTTGGTGAAGCGCGCACTCTATTCGCCCGCGGAGGAGCAAGCGTAATCCGCGAACCGCTTACGAGATCACTTCGTCTCGCGCGATTGCGATGAAGGAGCGACTACCGCCATGAGGATCGCCGCCACGAGGGCCAGCGTCGCGCCGAACGCGAACGCGCTCGGCGACCCGGAACGGTCCCAGATCCAGCCGAAGATGAGAGACGCGGGCAGAGCGCCCAGGCCGATCGCGAGGTTGTACCATCCGAACGCCGCCCCACGTCGAGCATTCGGGACGACGTCGGCGACGAGCGCCTTCTCGGTACCCTCTGTCATGCCGTAGAAAATGCCGTACACCGCGAACAGCGCCCACGCCTGCCACGGAGCACCGGCCCACGCGAACGCGTAGTACACCGCGGCGTAAAGCAGCCATCCTCCGACGATCAGCGGCTTGCGTCCGAG
>JBGQIT010000033.1:0-12918 GCA_041498575.1 Gemmatimonadaceae bacterium | reverse complement strand
TGTACGAGATCGGCCACGATTTCAGGAACGAGGGGATCGACCGCACACACAACCCCGAGTTTACGATGCTCGAGTTTTACCAGGCGTACGCCGATTATACTGGGATGATGGAGCTCGTCGAACAGTTGCTCGAGAGAACGGCGGAGGCGGTTCGATCGGTGCCGGAGCTCGCTGCGAACGTTCCCACGTTTCAGCGACCGTTTCAGCGCATCGAGTGGATTCCCTCGCTCAACGCTGCCGCCGGTGTGGATGTGTCGTCGCTCGACGATCCATCGCTGCGCGCACTTGCGGGGCGTGTCGGTGTAGAAAAACCGGAGGCGTTGAGCCGCCCGAAGTTGCTGGACGAAATGTTCCAGGCGCTCGTCGAACCGAGGCTGGTGGTGCCGACGTTCGTCGTAGACTACCCGGTGGAGCTGTCGCCACTGGCCAAACCGAAGCGCGGAAACCCCAAGCTTACAGAGCGGTTCGAGCTGTTCGCGAACGGCAAGGAGATGGCGAACGCCTTCAGCGAGCTGAACGATCCGCTGGACCAGCGGCGGCGCTTCGAGGCGCAGGCCAAGCTGCGGGCCGCTGGCGACGAAGAAGCCCCTGGGGTAGATGAGGATTATCTGCGCGCCATGGAATACGGCATGCCTCCCATGGGTGGTGTAGGTATAGGTATAGATCGGCTGTTCATGTACCTGTCGGGTGCAACGAACATCCGCGATGTGATTCTTTTTCCGACGATGAGACCAGAGTGACGAAGCTCGAATTACAGATTGCGTGGAGATATCTGCGGAGCCGCCGAGGTTCCAAGCTGCTCTCGCTGATCAGCATCATCGCGATCGGCGGAGTCCTGGTCGGCGTGAGCGCGCTGATCGTCATCATCGGCGTGATGAACGGACTACAGCACGACCTTCGTGAAAAGATCCTGGTCGGCAGCCCCGATATCCGCGTTCTGACGTACGGTGAGGACCTCAGGATCACCGACTGGCCGGCGGTACTCGAGAAAGTCCGGAAGCAACCCGGAGTGGTGACGGCAGCTCCGTTCGTGCTTACCGAGGCGCTGATGACGGCCGGTCACGACTACGCCGGCGGTGTTTACGTCGTAGGCCTGCAGCCCCAGGCTCGCGGCGTGCCCGATGTGACGACCATCCGCTCTCACACCACCCAGGGAGATTTCCGTTTCGCCAGCACCGATGGACAGCACCGCGGCGTCGTGCTGGGAAAGCTGCTGGCCCTGAGATTCAACAAGTGGGCGGGAGATAGCATCAATCTTCTCTCGG
Organism: Gemmatimonadaceae bacterium; assembly: GCA_041498575.1. Taxonomy (GTDB): domain Bacteria; phylum Gemmatimonadota; class Gemmatimonadetes; order Gemmatimonadales; family Gemmatimonadaceae; genus UBA4720. Next base: position 11,653 of record JBGQIT010000033.1, on the reverse strand, counting down.
CCGGCCGCGGCAAGATGAACCCAGTGACAGGCGGGTTCGTTCCGAGGGTCGAGACGTTCGAGGTGACGGGTATCGTCTCGACGGGAATGTACGAGTACGACAACTCATACGCGTTCGTCGCGCTCGACAAGGCTCAGAGCCTCGCGGATCTCGGCGAGGGAGTCACCGGTATCGAAGTGAAGACGGCAGATCGCTGGCAGGCGGCGGCTGTTGCATCGCGGCTCGTCGCCGCGCTCGGGTGGCCGTACCGAACCGTGGACTGGGAAGAGCAGAACCATTCTCTCTTCCAGGCGCTCAAGCTGGAAAAGCTGGGAATGGGAGTGATCCTGCTCCTGATAGTGCTCGTCGCCGCGTTCAACATTGTAAGCACGCTCACTATGGTGGTCGCCGACAAGACCAAGGAAATCGGAATCCTGAAGGCGATGGGCATGCCGGCCAGGTCTATTCGCCGCATATTCTTCGCGCAGGGTCTGGTCATCGGCGTGGTGGGGACGGCGCTGGGCCTGGTCCTCGGATTCGGTGCCGCGCTCGCCCTCGACAAGTACCAGTTCATCAAGCTCGATGCGCAGGTTTATTTCATCGACCACCTCCCGGTTTCGACGCAGCCGATGGACGTCATGTGGATCGTCATCGCGAGCATTGCCATCGCCGCGATCGCAACCGTGTACCCGTCGGTGCAGGCATCGAGACTCTTTCCGATCGAGGCGATCAGGCACGAATGACCATGACCGTGCTCGAGGCGCACGACGTCTACAAGACGTACATCGGCGGCGACGGGAACGTGCTTCACGTGCTGAATGGTGTGAACCTCTCCGTTCAGCGCGGTGAGATGATCGCCATCGTCGGCGCCAGCGGCGCCGGCAAGAGTACTCTCATGCATGTGCTGGGGGCACTGGACAAGCCCACGCGCGGCTATGTTGTAATTGGTGGCGAGCCCGTTCACGGGCGGGATGAGACCGAACTCGGCGAGCTCCGCAATCGCACCGTCGGGTTCGTGTTCCAGTTTCACCACCTGTTGCGGGAGTTTTCTGCTCTCGAGAACGTGATGATGCCGCTCCGGATCGCCGGCCGGCCCGAAGAGGCGGCGCGGGGGCGAGCGGCGGAGCTCCTGGCGCGAGTGGGGTTGAGCGCGCGGATGACACACCGGCCGGGCGAGTTGTCGGGAGGAGAACAGCAGCGGACGGCAGTCGCCCGCGCGCTGGCAATGGATCCGCAGATACTTCTCGCTGACGAGCCGTCGGGAAACCTCGATAGGTCGAACGCGGAGATGTTGCACGAATTGTTGACAGAGGTAGTCAATGACCTGGAGATCGGGATGGTCGTCGTTACACATAGCCGGTCTCTCGCCGCGCGCGCCAGCAGAGTGCTGCTGCTCGAGGGTGGTCAGCTCAGTAATTCCGAAGCGAATGAGGTCGTCGTATAAATGGTTTGCGATCTGTGCAAAGAGGGCGACGCTGTAATCCAGCTCACTGAAATCGAGGGGAGCGGGGTCAGACAGCTGCATCTGTGCGAGAAGTGCGCAGCCGAGCGCGGAGTCGAGACGACGCTGACCGCGGCCAAGCCACAGATCAACAACTTCCTCCAGACAATCCACGAGCAGATGCCGGCCGCCAAAGGCGAACCGGCGCATTGCTCGTTCTGCCAGGCGACGCTGGCCGATTTCCGCGCGACGGGCCGTCTCGGCTGCGCGCACTGCTACGATGCGTTCGAGTCGAGTCTGCGCGATCTGCTGCGGAGAGTTCATGGCAACTCGCGGCACATCGGGCGCCGTTACGTGGCGCCGCTTCCGTCGGAGCTTCCGCACGTCTCGAGCGCAACGGAACTTCGCGACCGACTAAAGAGAGCGATCGAGGCGGAGCAGTTCGAGCTCGCCGCCGACATTCGCGACAAGCTGCGGGGAATCGAGTGATGCTCGATCTTACTCTGCTACCGGACGGCGGTGCCAGCTGGCTCGATGCGTCGGGCGAGCACGCCGACATCGTCATCTCGACGCGGATCCGCCTGGCGCGAAATCTGGAAGGTTACGCATTTACGCCGAGGGCCCGCGATGGGGAACGGCTGCGGATTCTTACTCAGGTGCGCGAGGCGTTCGCGAGCCTGCGATCGATCGAGGACGGCGTCCTTGTGCGGGTCGACGAGCTTCCGCCGGAGGACCGGCTGCTGTTGCACGAGCGGCATCTGGTCAGCAAAGAGCTGGCTGGCCTCAACGATCAGCCGGTGCGCACCGGGGCCGCGGTGTATCTCTCTCGCGGCGTCGGCATCATGGTCAACGAGGAAGACCATCTGCGGCTCCAGGCCCTGCACTCGGGATTCCACGTTTCGGATGCGTTCGGAGTAATCGAGCGTCTGGACGCCGAGCTGGGGAACAAGGTGCCCTACGCCTTCCACAACGAGTTCGGCTATCTCACGGCGTGTCCCACCAACGTGGGAACCGGTCTCAGGGCGTCAGTGCTGATCCACCTGCCCGGGCTCGTACTGACGAAAGAGATCGGGAAAGTACTGGCCGGGCTCCAGCAGGTCGGGCTCACTTACCGCGGTATGTACGGCGAGGGGAGTGAAGTAGTCGGGAATTTCTTCCAGATCTCGAACCAGACGACGCTCGGAAGATCGGAAGGCGAGTTACTTGATTACCTCGTGCGCGTCGTAAGACATGTAATAGAGCGTGAAGAAGAAGCGCGACGAGTACTGTTGCGCGATGCGGGTTATATTATAGAAGACAAGCTCTGGCGTGCCTTTGGCACGCTGCGATATGCACGCAGCTTGAGCTTCGAAGAAGCGATGAATTATTTGAGCGGCGTGCGACTGGCTGTCGGTCTGAAACTGATAAGCGGTCTCAGTGTATATACTCTCAACAAGCTCCTGATTTTTAGTCAGTTGGCGCACCTCGGCCATACCGAGGGAAGGGCGCTGACGGAAAGCGAAGCGAATGTCGCGCGCGCTCGATACGTGCGAGAGACGCTAGCAGCAGAAGCGGAGTAAGGGTAGCGGGTAATCACGCGCGCCGCAGTGATCTACACTGTTTCGCACGCGAGGGTACTAGCTCCCGCACTGAGGACTGCAGAGATGAACGGTTACAACTTCACAGAGCGAGTCCGAAAGGTTCTCGCCATGGCTCGTGAGGAGGCTGCACGTCTCCATCACGAATACGTCGGTACCGAGCACATACTGCTTGGCCTCATCCGTGAAGGTGAGGGAGTCGCTGCCGCCGTCCTCCAAAATCTCAGCGTCGACCTCGACGAGATTCAGCAGAAAATCGAGGAGACCGTGAAGAAGGGTAAGGCCGCAGCAGCGACCGGACCCGATCTCCCATATACATCCCGCGCCAAGAAAGTACTCGAGCTCGCGATGGGCGAAGCCCGTGATCTCAGCCATGGCTATGTCGGCACGGAGCACCTGCTGCTCGGGCTACTCCGCGAAGAGAAGGGAATCGCCGCGCAGGTTCTGACCGATGCCGGCGTGAATCTCGACGCCGCGAAAGCGGAAACGCTGCGCCTGCTCGGAACCGAAATGCCACAGGGCGGAACACCGTCTGCGCCGCAGGGAGCTCCGGGTGCAACGCCGACGCAGACCGGCAAGGGCGAGAAAAAGTCGAAGACTCCCGCGCTCGATCATTTCTGCAGAGATCTCACTCAGCTCGCGGCCGACAACCAACTCGATCCAACGATCGGGCGGGGCAAGGAGATCGAGCGCGTGATGGAGATCCTGACGCGCCGCAAGAAGAACAATCCGGTTCTCATCGGAGAGCCTGGTGTGGGCAAGACGGCGATCGTCGAAGGTCTGGCACAGCTGATCGCCAATGGCGAGTGCCCCGATTCTCTCCGTGAGAATCGCGTGCTCTCGCTCGACATGGCAGCGGTGATTGCCGGCACAAAGTATCGCGGCCAGTTCGAAGAGCGCCTCAAGGCGGTCATGAACGAGATCGCGCAGAACAAGAACGTCATCCTGTTCATCGACGAGCTGCACACGCTCGTCGGAGCAGGCGCGGCGGAAGGCGCAATCGACGCCAGCAACATGCTCAAGCCCGCGCTGGCGCGGGGCGAGCTGCAGTGCGTCGGCGCGTCCACACTGAACGAGTACCGCAAGTACATCGAGAAAGACGGAGCTCTCGAGCGCCGCTTCCAGACGGTGATTGTCGAGCCGCCTTCGGTGGACGAGACCGTTGAGATCCTCAAGGGACTTCGCAAGAAGTACGAGGAGCACCACAAGGTTACGATTCCCGACGCGACGCTGGAATCCGCGGCGAAGCTGTCGGAGCGCTACATCACCGACAGATTCCTTCCCGACAAGGCGATCGACGTCATCGATGAGGCGGGCGCGAGAGCGCGTCTCGCCACGCAGTCTCCGCCGCCGGCCGTCGCCGAGCTCAAGGGTCAGCTCGACGCCGTGAACATCGATAAGGAAGCGGCCGTGCGCGATCAGAATTTCGAGCGTGCCGCCTCTCTCCGGGATCGCGAGCGCGAGCTGCAGGGAGATATCCGCCGCAAGCAGGAAGAGTGGGAAAAGCACCGCCAGTCGCATCGTCCCGTGCTGGGCGAGGAGGAAGTCTCCTTCATCGTGAGCCGCTGGACCGGCATTCCGGTGATGCGCCTTCAGGAAGCGGAGACCGCGAGACTGCTGCGCATGGAGGAGGAGCTCCACGTGTCGGTGGTGGCGCAGGAGGAGGCGATCAAAGCGCTGTCGCGCTCGATCCGCCGTAGCCGCGCAGGCCTCAAGGATCCGAATCGTCCGATCGGCTCGTTCATTTTCTCCGGTCCGACCGGTGTCGGTAAGACCGAGGTTGCCCGCGCGCTGGCGAAGTTCCTGTTCGCCGACCCCGCGGCGCTCATTCGCGTCGACATGAGCGAGTACATGGAAAAGTTCTCCGTATCCCGCCTCATTGGCGCGCCTCCGGGCTACGTGGGTTACGAGGATTCGGGAACGCTTACCAAGGCCGTGCGTCGCAAGCCGTACAGCGTGGTGCTGCTCGACGAGATCGAGAAGGCGCATCCCGATGTCTTCAACATTCTGCTGCAGGTGCTCGACGAAGGGCACCTCACCGACAACTACGGCCGCGTGATCGACTTCAAGAACACGGTCGTGATCATGACCTCGAACGTCGGAGCGCGCGACATCACGAAGGGCCGCGGACTGGGCTTCCACGCGCCCGATACGAAGTCGAGCTTCGAGCGAATGGCGGAAAAGGTGAAGGAGGAGATGCAGCACGTCTTCAACCCCGAGTTCCTCAACAGGCTCGACGACGTGATCGTCTTCCACCCGCTGTCGCAGGAGCACATCGCGGAGATCGTCGGGATACTCCTGAAGGATGTTCAGAAGCGGCTGGGCGACGAGGAGCTGACACTCAAGCTCACCGAGACCGCGTCAGCGTTCCTGGTGAAGCATGGCTACGACGAGAAATTCGGAGCACGACCCTTGAAGCGGGCAATCCAGAAGTACATCGAGGATCCGCTTTCGGAAAAGATCCTGCTGGCCGAATTCTCAAAGGGCGACGAGATCGAAGTCGACCTCGCAGCCGACGGGCTGAAACTAGACTTTCGCGTACTCAGCGGTACCCCGAAAGCCTAGAGAAATCCGCCACACTTCAACGGGGCTGCCGGAGAGAAGCAACTCTCCGGCAGCCCCGTTGTCTAATCAGAATGCTCGCTCTCCGGCGAGGACCTCCACCAAACTGATTAGTGTATATTTGTGTGATGCGGAAATCTGCTTCAGCTATGCTGGCGTTCATAGCCATCAGCGCGGCTCCCTTGTACGCCCAGGAGACCGCGCCGGGAGCGTGCGCGACACCCGAATTCATCGCGGTTACGGGGAACTCTCGTGTGGACAGCGCGGCGGTTCGCTCGACCGCGGGACTGTCGACGGGCACTCAGCTCAACGTCCACGACATTCAGACCGCGATCAAGGCGCTGTACGCGACCGGCCAATTCGACGACGTCCAAATCGTCTGCCGGGTGTCGCCGTCCGATAACAAGGCGTCAGTCGTGATTCAGGTCAAGGAGCGCCCGATTCTCACCGATTACAAGGTGATCGGCGCCGACCGCGTCTCTCCGAAGGATGTGAAGGAGAAGCTCGCTTTCCCCACGGGCAGTCCGGTCGATCCGGGCAAGATCGCCAAAGCCATAGCCAGCACGGACTCTCTTTACGAGAGCAAGGGATACTACCTGGCGAGCGTCAAGCCGGAGTCGACGCTCACTGATGGAAAGCTTTCGATCAAATTCAGTGTCGATGAGGGAAAGCGGCTCGCGATCTCCGGAATCCGGATTAACGGTAACAAGAGCGTCTCGGATGCGGACATCGTTGCGGGGATGGACACGAAGCCTGAAGGATTTCTCTTCACGAGGAACGGCGAGCTGGACGATGCCAAATACGCGCAGGACCTGAGCGAGAAAATTCCCCAGCTTTACGCGAGCCGTGGCTACATCGACTTCAGGATCCTCAAGGACACCCTGATCGTGGATCGCGCGAAGGGCAAGGGATTGCTCGACATCACGGTCAGCGAAGGGCCTCGCTACACCGTCGGCAACTTCGAGGTGGTCGGCAACCGACGCTTCTCGTCCGACCAGATCAACGCGTTCTATCCGTTCGGCAAGGCTCAGCAGACGACCGTTGTTCAGAAGGCGACCGGCCTCATCCGTCGCAGCTACACCAATCCGCCCAACACCTTCGACGAAGCTCGCTGGGACGACGCGCAGCAGAAGCTGATGGAAGCTTACAACGATGAAGGCTATATCTACGCGAACATTCGTCCGGTCACCGAGAGAGTTCCCAGCACGGATTCAGTGCGCACGGTGAACCTCCGGTGGGAGATCGACGAGAGATCGCCGGCCATCGTCAATCGCATCGAAATCGTGGGCAACGACTACACCCACGAGGCTTGCATCCGGGAGCAGATCGTTCTCGCGCCAGGTCAGGTCTTCAACCGCAACTACCTGATCCGTAGCTACCAGAACATCGGCAACCTCAATTTCTTCGAGACCCCGATGGCCGCGCCCGAGACGCGTCCGAGTGGCGACCAGGGCGATGTCGACATCGTATTCAACGTGAAAGAGAAGCGCACCGGCAACGTTAACTTTGGTGCATCGATGGGTCAGGGTACCGGGCTCGGCGGGTTCATCGGGCTCGATCAGCCGAACCTTCTGGGGCGCTGCAAGCGGGCGCAGGTGCAGTGGCAGTTCGGGCAGTATATCAACGATTTCAACCTCACGTACAGCGACCCCAATATCAGGCAGTCGCGAATTTCGGGAAGTCTCACCGCATATCACAGTCGCTCGCGGTTCCAGATCGCGGACCTCGGCGGAGCCATTCGCACGGGCGGCCAGATCCAGCTCGGATTCCCCGTTCCGCAATCGATCTACACCCGGCTCTTCGTGTCGTACGGTGGGGAGAAGGTGAAATACGAGAGCAACGGATTGCTTTCCACGGTGGCTGCTGCCTGCGCGAACTGTTTCCGATCGACGCTGGGCTTTACGGCACAGCACGATACGCGTACGGGTCTGCCGTTCCCGGCGGACGGCGGCCTTCAGTCGTTCAACGCACAATTCAACGGCGGGCCACTGGGCGGTACCGCGTCCTTCCAGCGCTATACGACGGAGCTTCGCTCCTACGCGCCGATCGGACACATTGGAGGCAGTCTCCTCGGGGGCGAGCCGATGACGTTCGTGGTCGGACTCTCGGCGCGCGCGGGAGCGGTCTTTGGAAGCACCGGTCCCTTCTTCTATTCACAGGCGTTCTCGGTGGGCGGTACGCAATACGGCGAGCAGCTGCGTGGATACGACGAGTTCTCGATTACTCCAAACGGCTTCAACCCGAACGCCGATCAAAGCCAGGCGAGCGTGTCATCCTTCGGGAACGCATTCTTCGTCGGGACCGGAGAGCTGGGGCTCAGGATCAATCAGTCGCTCTACTTGAACACTTTCTTCGAAGGCGGCAACGTTTGGAACAAGCCGCGTGAATTTGACCCGACACGTCTGTTCAGGAGCTTCGGCTTCGGAGCCGCCACGCTGAGTCCGCTGGGACCTTTGGGTGTGGACATCGGGTATGGGTTCGACAAGATTGACGCTCAGGGGAGACCGGCGCCCGGCTGGAAGCTCCACTTCAAACTCGGACAATTCTTCTAACACTGGAGTCATAAATGCGAGTGTTTCTCCGTGCGAGCACCATCGCACTGGCCACATCGCTGATTCTTGCCGGCACAGCGGGAGCACAGGCTTCGCAGTCTCCACCCGCGCCAGCCAAGATCGGCTACATCAATTCGGCTCAGCTGCTCGCGCAGGCGCCGGGACGCGCTGAGGCTGAAGCGCAGTTCGACAAGGAGGTGGGAGTCTACCGCCAGCAGATCCAGCGGATGGATGACTCGCTTCGCACCTTGATGGCCGCGTTCGATCGCGACGCCCCCAAACTCGATAGCACCACGCGCGAGACACGCCGCACATCGATCGGACAGAAAGAAGTCGAGTACCAGCAGCGCGCCCGCGGACTCGACTCAACGATGCAGGCGCGGCAGGCGCAGCTGGTCAAGCCGATAATGGAGCGCGTTCAGACGGTCATCGAAGCGATTCGTGCCGAAGATAATTACGCGGTGATTCTCGATGTCGGCGCCCAGGTGAGCGTGGTCGTCGCAGCCGACAAGAGACTCGATCTGACGGATCGGGTGCTGGCGCGGCTCAAGTCGCAGGGATTGCCGCCCGCACCACCAGTGAGTGGCGCCATTCCACAGCCCGCGGGAGTGACTCGGCCCAAGAAGTGATCGCGTCAACGGATTCGAGGTCTTCAATCAGCGGTGATGGTGCTAGCACCATCACCGCTGAGGCTATTGCGGCACTCGTTTCCGGAGAGTTGATAGGGGACGGGAAGACGACTGTCAGCGGCGTCGCGCCCCTCGATCGCGCGGGCGCGGGCCACTTGAGCATTCTTTCGAGCGGGAAGTACGCGCCGATGATGGCTACCACGAAAGCCGGCGTGGTCCTGGTCGATCCCGAGTTCCGCGACGCCGCCGGCGCGCCGCGGGCGCGCATAATAGTCAAGCAACCGCTCGAGAAGCTCCTCTCGCTGCTGCCCAGGCTCTATCCCCCGGAATCGTTGGCTCCCGGAGTCGCAGCAACAGCGCGCATTGCCAAGGGGGCGAGCCTGGGTCACGGGGTCTCCATCGGCGAGTACGCGATCATCGGGTCCAATGCGAAGCTGGGCGAAGGCGTCGTGATCGGTCCGCATAGCGTCGTTGGAGACCATGTTTCGATCGGGGACAACGCACGGCTGTGGCCGGGAGTCACGATCTACTCGGGCGCGACGATTGGGGCGCGGACGATGATTCATTCCGGCGCGCGCATCGGTTGCGATGGGTTCGGCTATGTCTTCCGCGACGGCGCTCACCAGAAGATTCCGCACGTTGGCCGGTGCATCATCGGGGATGACGTCGAGATCGGCGCCAACACTACGATCGATCGTGGCAGCATCGATGATACAGTGATTGGGAACGGCACGAAAATCGACAATCTCGTGCACGTGGCTCACAACGTCCGAATCGGAGAGAAATGTCTCCTCATGGCGCAGGTCGGCATTGCGGGGTCGGTGATCGTCGGCGATGGAGCCATCCTCGCCGGACAGGCCGGCATCAGCGGTCACCTCTCGATTGGCGCCGGCGCTCGCGTGGCGGCGCAGGCCGGAGTCTTTGGTGATATACCTGCCGGTGAATCATGGTCCGGATATCCGGCGCGTCCGCACCGGGAATCGCTTCGGGCGTCGGCCGCGTTGTTTAAATTGGCGGGGATGATGCGGCGGCTCGAGAAGTTGTTGGGAGAACCAGACTCCAGGTGAGTCGAAAGACGTTGGCCCGGCCAGTGGCACTGGAGGGAATTGGCTTGCACCTCGGTGTCCCGTGCCGGATCACGTTTCAGCCGGCTCCAGCGAAGCAAGGTATCCTGTTCCGGCGAACCGATTGCCCGGGACTGCCGCCAATACGCGCGCATGTCAGCGAAGTAAGCGGGAGCGAGCGCCGCACGCAGCTCGGGAAAGGAGCTCACGCGGTGCACACCGTGGAGCACGTCCTCGCAGCGGTAATGGGGATGGGCATCGACGATGTGACGATCGACATGGATGGGCCGGAGCCGCCGATCCTCGATGGCAGCGCGGCTCCGTTTCTCGCCGCGCTCTCCGGGGCTGGACTTGCGGCGCTGGAAGGTGAGCCGGAGTTTTTGGATCTGAGAGAGCCCGTGCGAATCATAGACGGTGCGTCGGTCTATGAGGCGTATCCATGCGACCGACTGGAGCTCGACGTAACGATAGAATTCCCGCACCCGTTGATCGGCAAGCAGACGCGCCGCTTCACGGTTACGGAGGAATCGTTCGCCAGCGAGCTGTCGAGAGCGAGGACGTTCGGTTTTGTTCACGAAGTGGATGCACTGCGCGCCAAGGGACTTATCAAAGGTGCTTCGCTCGAGAACGCGGTGGTGCTCGACGATACCGCCGTCCTGAGCGGCGATCTGCGCTGGGCGGACGAGTTCGTGCGTCATAAGGCGTTGGACTGCGTGGGTGACCTTGCGCTAGCCGGCGCGCGCGTCCGCGCGCGCATCGTCGCCGTGAAGCCTAGTCATCGTGGAACGATTACGTTGGTACGTGAGCTGGTTAAAGCCGGAAGAAAGGAGAAGGGGATGTATACGATAGAAGACATCATGAAGGTTCTGCCCCACCGCTATCCGTTCCTGCTGGTGGACCGGATTCTCGAGATCGAGGAGAAGAAGCGGATCGTCGGCCTCAAGAACGTCACCATCAACGAGCCGTTCTTTCAGGGGCATTTTCCCGGGCATCCGATAATGCCGGGAGTGCTGATCATCGAGGCGATGGCGCAGGTGGGGGGAATGTTGATGCTCGGCTCGCTAGCCGATCCCGACTCGAAGGTGGTTTACTTCATGTCGCTCGACAACGTGAAATTCAGGCGACCAGTGAAACCGGGCGACCAGCTTCGTTTCGAGCTCGAGGTTGTACAATTGAGGGGCACCGTCTGCAAAATGCGTGGAGTCGGCAAAGTCGACGGTGACGTAGTCGTCGAAGCCGACATGGCAGCGACGATCCGCGATCGATGACCAGCAAGCGGATTCATCCGGCGGCGATCATCTCGCCCGACGCGGACATAGCTCCGGACGTCGAGATCGGTGCGTTCGCGATCGTAGGCGAGGGCTGCACCATTGGCGCAGGCAGCGTGATCGCGCCTCGCGCGACCCTCGAGCGCAACGTCACGCTCGGCCTCTCGGTAAGAGTGGGTATTGGCACCATCCTCGGCGGAGCGCCCCAGGATCTCAAGTACGCCGGTGAGGAGACGACGGTCGAGATCGACGACGGCACCGTAATTCGCGAGTACGCGACGATCAATCGCGGCACCGCCCATTCGTTCAAGACGACGGTCGGCAAGAACTGCCTGATCATGTCCTACGTTCACATCGGGCACGATTGCCGAATCGGGGACAGTGTGATTCTGTCGAATGTCGTGCAGCTCGCCGGCCACGTCGCGATCGACGATAAGGCAATCATCTCCGGGATGGCCGCCGTGCATCAGTTTGCACGCATCGGCCGGCACAGCTTCATAGGTGGCATGTCCCGGGTGTCGAAGGACATTCCTCCGTTTCTGAAGGCCGTCGGAAACCCGGTTAAACTGTACGGACTGAAC
>JBGQIT010000032.1:0-12939 GCA_041498575.1 Gemmatimonadaceae bacterium | reverse complement strand
CGCTACTGACGTCTGGCACCCGTTCAGTTGTAGTTCCCAGTCAGGCACCCGTTCAGTTTGAAGTTCCAGCCCCGCGCCCGTTCAGCTGCAGCTAATTGCGGTAAATGTCAGCGAACTGTTTCTTGAGAGCGGCGACCTTCGGCTGATCATTGATCACGATGTACATCTGGTTCGGATTCTTCGCCAGGTAATTCTGGTGGTACGCTTCGGCGGGATAGAACCCGCGCAGCTTCGCCACCTGCGTCACGATCGGACGTGAGAACGTCTTCGCCGCGGTCAGCTGCTTGATGTAGCTCTCCGCAACCTGCTGCTGCTGGGCGTTGTTGTAGAAAATGGCCGAGCGGTACTGCGTGCCGTGGTCGGGTCCCTGGCGATTGAGCTGCGTCGGGTCGTGCACGACGGAGAAGAAGATCTGGAGCAGCTTGCCGTACGACACCTGCGACGGGTCATAGATGACCTCCACCGATTCCGCGTGCCCCGTGTCACCGGTGCTCACCTGCTCGTACGAAGGGCTCGCCACATCGCCACCAGCGTAACCGGAGATGGCGCGCTTCACGCCCTTCACGTGGTCGTAAACCGCTTCGACCCCCCAGAAGCACCCGCCGGCGAACACAGCGGTGTCCTCGGTGGCGCCACCAGCCACCTGTGCATCGAATGAAGGGGCGCTGACCGGCCCTTCAGTCGAGCGGGAAGCGCCATTCGTGAGCTTCGCGGCGAACAAAACGAACGCGACAGTAAGCACAGCCAGTATGGCGGCGAAATTGGGCAAAGAGCGTCTCATCGTAGTCTCGGTGGGGGACATGTATAAGACCGTCGAATGGCAATGATTGTTCCCGTTTTACGTCCGTTTATTCGATCGCCAAGCGGCCCTGGAGTCTAGGCCTGAGTCACCGAGAGCACGTTCCCATCCGGATCCTTGAACCACGCAACCTTGGCTCCGCTTGGCGAGCTCCAGACTCCGAGCTGGTCCTGCTCCATTCCGGGAAAGCGCTCGAACCTTACTCCCATCTTTTGGAGGCCTTTCACGGTTTTTCCGATGTCGCTTACGCTCCAGCCGAGGATCGTGAAGGGCGCGGGCTTGTAGTCCGCGACGCCCGAGACGTCGACGACGCGGACATTCACCCCGTTGGCATCGAAAACGAGAGCAAACCGATCATCGGTGACAAAGCGGAGTCCGAGCGTCTTCTCAAAGAACTCGCGCGCTTTCTCACGGTTTCTCGTGGGGACGAACGCGATGATCTTCATTGATCCCAACATCGGACCTCCTGCGGCAACGGTCAGGTGAAAATCGGCGGCAGCCTCTGCTCGCTCGTTCTGCGGAACGGATAGTTGTATGCGAGCCGTGCTTCGAGATCCGGATCCGGAGGATTGCTCCCCTCGAGAAAAATCCATTCAATGTCGACGAACTCGCTGTTCTTCCACATGCCGATCCCGAGCTGTTTTTCCAGGTCGAGCTCATACTTGGCCGCTCGAGAAAGACTTCGCAAGGCGCTGTGAGCGCGGTCGTGAAATTCCCTCGTCACCGGCAGGGTAAGAAACCCGCAGCCCCTCCGCTCCGACGCGATTCGAAACGGCAGCTCGAACCGATTGGCGCGCACCGCTTCCAGCGCCAGCCGCAGCTGCAGCTTGAGCGCACGCAGCTCGTACCGTTCCAGGAGCGCCAGCTCGAGAAGAATCTCATAGCCATCGGTGTCGGCGGATTCTTCCTCCTGCGCCGCGACCTTGCTCGCGAGCGTCTCGAGCACGAAGGAGAATTCGCACGCCGTTGGCCCGCCTCGGGAAAGCGCCGCCCTCTCGAACCTGGCATCGGGTGACGACGAAAAGTCTTCCAGCAGGTACTGCCCGATCAGCGCCGATTCGCTCACCGCGGTCGATGGTGGATCCCAGTTGAGAAGAATGTCGCGGCGAAAGCTGAAGTAGTCGAGCAGCTCCGCGGGCGTGACGAAATGGTGGCAGATCTCGAAGTAGTCGGTGTCCCTCAGGACGTGGACGAAGCCGCTGTTGCGGCTTTTCTTGAACCGCGCGGCGCGGAACGCACGCGATTTCGGGGGCACGCGGTAGATAATCATGGTAACGAACGACTCGGGCTTTTTTGGCGAGACGGTGGCGCGATGCCCGAAATGATTCACCAGCGACAGGCCTGCGTAGCTGCCGAGCAAGTCACGGGTGTTCTGGATCCGTTTCACGCCCTTTCTCATGACGTGATTGGAGATCCACTTCTCGAGGTCCCCTACCTTCGACGTCACCTTCTGCTCGCGCTCGCACAGCTCGAAGATGAACCCGATGTCATCCAGCATCAGCACTCTGTCGGCGAGCTCGACGTCCTTGTCGAAACTGATCGGCAGCTGGCTCGCCGCGTAGGAATACGCCCTCGTGAAAACGTTCTCGTGCTGCTGGGCGGCGAAATCGTGTATCAGGCTGGTGGGCTCCCGGGTGCTCTCTTTCACTCGCGTGCGGCCGCGATGCGTCGAGCGGCATCGGTCCGGGGACGGCGATCGCGCGCGCGATGATGCAGGGGATGGCTCATGCAGGTCGCGTTGAGGCGCGTATGCCCTCGCGGTGGATTGTGCTGATTACTTAGCAGGGAAGCACGATTCACCGCAAGCCTCAGTCAGTACCGCCTCTTTTGCCGCTCCCGCGCCAGCAGCAGCGCCGCCCCCACGAGACCGGTGATGATGCAGAAGAGATAAAGCACCCGGACGCTTACTAGCTCGTACAACGGGTTTGCATCAGTCAACGGCCGGAAGGGATGGATATCCTGGTACATGATGCCGTCGAGCAGCGAGTGGAAAACGCCGCCAAAGACTCCACTCACTGCCGCGATCGGTAATCGGAACTCGGCGGCGAGCGCCTCGGGGACGACGTCGCGCGGTCGCGCCCACCAGCCGCCGACCCTCGACACGATCAGCCCGCACAGGAGGCCGATCATCCCGCCCAGAAGAAAGGTATGGGCCTGGCGATGCACCGGGTACTCGCCCTGCAACATGTAATAACCCGACTCGACGTCGATCACGACCTGCGCGAGCGAATACGCCGCCATTGAGAACTGTCGTGGCGCGGCGGCCTTGATGAGGACACCGGGACCCAGGTGAAAAGGAGTTGCTGGCATAGCGGTCCAGCCAATTTATCCAGCGGGCGATGCTTCCGACTAGGACGGCACTCGAGATCGGCCGCGGGCGCATGGTCGCCATTTGGCGAGAGCAGTATTATTTGGCGATGAATGGCAGGCGGTGGGGCTGGTGGCCCCCGACGTTGGTTTGGCTGCTGGCGTTCCATCCGTTGCATGCTCAGACGGACGAGATCCAGGTCTACACCGGCGAGGTTCAAACGCCGGGCAAATTCAATCTCACCGTTCACGCCAACTACACTCCGGACGGCCGCACAGTCGTCGGGTTTCCCGGCGGAGTGGTGCCGCAACGCTCGCTCAACAGCGCCTTCGAGTGGGCCTACGGTGTAACCGACTGGTTCGAGGCGGGGACATACCTTCCGGTCTTCACACTCACCGGCGACCACACGCTCGAGCTCGATGGGGTCAAGTTGCGGGCGTTGTTTGCAGTGCCGCACGCCGAGGCCCGACGTTTCTTCTACGGCATGAACTTCGAGCTGAGCTTCAATTCGAAGCACTGGGATCAGTCGCGATACAGCGGCGAGATACGGCCGATCGTGGGGACTCGAGAAGGTCCCTGGGATCTGATCGTCAATCCAATCCTTGACACCTCGTTCGACGGTTTTTCGCGTCTCGATTTCGCCCCGTCTATGCGCCTGGCGTACAACCGATCCGCGACATTTGCGCTGGCGGTGGAACACTACGCCGACTTCGGCCAGCTGCGTCGCCTCGATAGTCGCGAGAGCCAGGAGCACAATCTCTTCGCGGTGACCGATTACGGTGGCAAGCTATTCGACCTGGAAGCAGGCATCGGTTTCGGATTGACCAAAGCGTCCGACAAGATCGTGCTCAAGACGATTCTTTCCCACACGTTCTGAATTACCCGCCGCGCCGCCGGGCGCGGGAGTGCAAATCAGGCTCGCGTTTTTTCACGTGTAGCTCACCTCGAGTTCGAGCGTTGCTCTTTCGAGCGCAGCAACGCGGCAACATCATCGAGACCTCGTACGCTCGCGAGATCCGCCGCTGTTTGTCCCTGCGTGTTGCGTACAGTGGGATCGGCCGCACCGGCGAGCAACATTTCGGCGATTTCCATCGCGTGCGTCTCGTCATCGGGCAGCCACATGAGAGGCGTCTCATGCTCTCCACTGGACTTGGCGAGCTTCGGTTCGGCCGTCAACACTTCGCGCAAGCGCGCGACGTTGCCGATGAACGCGAGAGCCCAGACATCGCGGCTGAGAGGGCTCAGGAATTCGATCATGCGCTGCTTCTGTCCCCACACCGCGCCCCATAGCGGCGTAATGCCGTAGCGGGTCTCTCTCGGGTCGATCTGCGCGCCCCTCGCGGTAAGAACCTCCGCGACGCGAAGCGCGTCATTGTAGGCTGCCACGTGCAGCGGATGCTGGTTGCCTTCTTCGGGGTCCTCGATGTCCGGAGACATTCCGAGATCGAGCAGCAGCGCGACTACATCTGACTGATTGCGCGCTGCCGCCAACATCATCGGTCTTGGTGAAGACAAAAATTCCGGGTGACCAGCGAGCAGCGACTCCGCCTTCTCTCGATCAAGCCCCAGGCAAGCGGCCGCGAACTCTTCCTGACCTTCGAGCGCCCCGACGCTGCGCGCCGCTCCGTAGCGCGCGAGCAGCTCGGCCATCTCGACCGATCCTTTGCGGATCGCCTCCCCGTAGAGCGTGCTGCTCGATAGCCTTCCCGAGGTGTCGACCGTATAGGCGTTTCGTTTTGGTGCGGGGGGCGCATTGGGGTTTGCGCCGTGCTCCAGCATCCATTGCGCGAGGCCGAGATCGTTTCTATCGATTGCCCCGCCGAGAAGAAATCGGGCGCCGCACCCATAACCGCCCATGTCGAACATCGGCCAGTTTGAATCCGCCCAGTCCGATTCGCGACCGGTTTTCACGGCGTGCGCGTAGGCCATTTCCAGATACCACTCAACGTCGCCATTGAAGTGTGTGTTGTAGATAACCTGCCCATCGTACGGATTGGCGCCCCGCTCAATCAGCAATTGCACGAGGGCATCGCGGTGTGAGCGCGGAGGCCGATTTTCTTCGCCTTCTCCGATCGCTCCCACCAGTGGCGTGTAGCGGCTGTCGCCAGCCTTGAAGTACCCGTTCGGATTCGCGCCGTGATCCAGCAGCAGCTTCGCGATCGCGATCGCGTTGTCGTTCGCCGACGGGAATGAGAGCCGCGTGAAGCACAGGTAAAGGAGCGGCTCCCAGTGCATCGGCCCGGCATCCTTGAAGAGGTCCTCGAACCCACCGACTCGAGCCCGATCGTGGCCGGCACCGACGCTCTTTTCCGTCGCGGCCTGGGGCCGATCCCGGAGGGTACGCTCGACTTCCGCGACGTTGCCGCACACGATCGCCGTATAAAAGCTGTCGTGCGCAATCTCCGGATGCTCCTTCAGAAGGCGTTCGGCGGTATGTAGCGCCATGACGTGCGCGGGACCGCCCCGCACGTGATGGTCGGGGCAGGCGTTCTGCAGAAATCGCGCAACTAGCTTTTCGTGGCTGTCGTCCTTGCCGGCGCCGTCACCGAGCTGATTCCTCAGCTCCGTCCAGCCGGGGAGACCGTGCTCCAGCGCCAGCGCGCGCTGGACGTCACGCAGTCCTGGTGAGGCGGGGGCGCCGGGCCAGGCTCGATCGAGGCGGGCCCGCGCTTCGTTGTCGTTCGCGTGAAGCGCCTTGAGCCAGCGCTTTGCTTCCCTCTTCAGGTTCTCGAGGGTGCTACCGGGCGTGACCTTCCTGTGCATGGACTTCCTCCCGTTGCTGCCTGAAGTCCGCTGAATCACAGGCCGGAGAGAAAGTTCCGGATTGTCTGGCGACTATTTGGGTGGGAGTAATCTCCCTTGCCGCGGACAGGAGGCGCCCCATGGCGCGCTGCATTTAACGTCGCACAGCACTGGCGTCGATGTCAATCGGCCGCCAGGCGAGCGAGGCGAAATGGATTATCTGCGCGGGACCAGACGCTGCGCGACATATGACGCCCAGGTCGCTCCACGATGCTGTCCCGCATTGGACAGGACTACGACGACGATGCCGTCGGAAAGAACGCGCGCGACCCCGTTATGATTCGCGTCGCCAATCCCCGAGTGCATCAATTCTGTAGCGCGCCCGTTCCTTACGTACACTCTGGTGCCGTAGCCGTAATGAATCTCGAATGGTGGCTCGCTCCTCACGTGCATGAGAGGCGACTCGAGCTCCCTGCTTTCGGCGCGGCCAAAAAGCCGCTCGTCGTGGATCGAGGTTACCCAGCGGAAAATGTCTCTCGCCGTGCTGCGGATCCCGTTCGCCCCCTTGTGTCCCCAGTCCCCGCCCTGAAAAGTGGTAGAGCGCATCCGCGCGGGCTCGAGAAGCTCTCGCTTGATGTACTCCTCCCAGGTGACGCCTGAAGCCACCTCGATGATCGCCGCCAATAGCTGGTAGTCATCGTCCGAGTATCGGTAATGAGTCCCCGGTGGGTACTCGAGCGGCTGCGAGAGTATGGCGTTGACGGCGCCGTCGCGCCGCATGATTCCCGTGCCCGCCGAGTGTCCCCGCAGCCCGGAGGTGTGTGTAAGGAGATGGAAAACCGTAATCCCCCGCTTTGACTCGGGAGCGTGCGGAAAAAAACGGGAGACGGGGTCGCTGAAGGAGAGCCGATGCTGCGACCGCAGTCTCAGGATCGCCGCCGCGGTGAATCCCTTCGTCATCGAGCCGATGTTGAACCGGCTCGAAACCTTGAGGGGATTTCCTCTTTGTGGCGAGTACGCCTTCTCCATTATGACCGTGGTGTCTCTCGCGACCAGCACGACGCCGGAGAATCCGCTATCGGCTTGCGCCCGCGCGATCGCATTGAGTCGCGCGGGACCTTGCGCCACCATACGAGTGGCGGGAAAGAGCAGCAGCATCACGACGAGACGAACGCTCACTCGCCTCCTGCGTTTGGAGAGGCACCCGTTCACATGTGCCTGCTTCAACCGCTCCCAGCGAATTGAAGCGGACACTCAAACAGCTTCAGCCCTCCAGGGGGGCCTTTGGACACTACGGAATGACAGCCAGAGCAGTGAGGATCCCCGCCGTAATGATCGACTTGGCGTAAACGGCGCGCGCCTGACGCTGAACCTGCTGCAGCTCGGCGGCGTCGGATATCTCTTGCGGGCCGCTGTCCATGTCGCGCTGACCGCGCGATGCGAGCCGCACTCACGTCTTGTCGCGCGCCTGAAAGACGCCGAGCGCGCCGAAATAGAACACGAGAAAGAGAGGCAATCTCCAAACGAAGGGCGCGCGAGCGACGACGAGCAGCACTGTGATCACCACGCCAACGCCGAACGCCACGATTCCGAAGACAAGCCGCTTCCGCCGCTCTCCCGTCCCGATGTTGCCGACGCGCGCTGCAGGAGACAGTGCCATTGCCGTCCTCCACGCTGGATTGCTGACGCTCTAGTCTATCGCCAAAGACTCCAGCAAGCCAAGCTCGGCCGTAACGAGACTGAGACGCTGGACGGCCCGTAATCGCCGGGAACCGAGCCCGACCCACGATGACTGTTGCGTGGTTGCTGGAGGGGCGTCGAGAGTGGAGACCGCGCGTCAGCAGGAACGCTTCGACCGAATTCCTTCCCCACTCGACATGGCAACAGACAGCACGCTGGATAACTGGCTTTCGTCGTGGCCCGACGCGTTGGCATTCGCGGTCGGCCTCGCGGTCGCGTGGTGGACGCGCTGGAACGCGGGCGATCTCGTGTGGAGCTTGTGGTTGTCGAGCTTCGTGGTCGGCTATTCGACGATCGTGTGGATGATCGGCCAGCCAGCGGTGGAGCTCGCCCGCGCATCGTGGAAGGACCGCGCCCTGGTGAACTCGAATCCCAGAATGCTCATGACTTTCTGGTCGATTCTGCTGATCGGCGCTTTATTCTTCCTCGCGTTTTTCACGGTCCATTTCGGTGGGTTCCACTACGTCCAATCACAGTTCCTGATCACATTCTTTCCGCTTGATCCGGATGACGGAGGGCGGCACGCACTGAACGCGGGTATGTCCACTTATGTGGAGGTTGCGCGGCGCTACTGGCCCTTCCTGCCCTCTGCGTTTCTTGCGCACCGTGCCGCGTTTCTGCGGAAGCCGCTCTCGCTGGGCCGTGACATGTCGCTCACGTCATTGGCCAGCAGCAACAAACTGGGCGACCTGTTTTCGGAGCCGTACAGGAATGTCCTGAGAATGCACGTGTTGATTTTCTTCTTTTTCTTCGCCCACTTCGCGAAGCTGGAAAATTTCGCGGTCTATGCCGTGGTGTACGCAGCCTACTTCTTTCCCTGGCGTCTGCTGCGCCGTTCTCAGACGCCAGCTCCTTCAGTCTCATTCCAATCAACCGTTCGTGTGCAGCAGCCCACGCCTGCGCGCAACCAGAGTCTACCGAATTAGTTCAGCGGTCTACCGACCTGGTTTCAGTGCGGCCGAGTAATTGGCGGCGGAGAGACTCTCGCGCTCTACAAGAAGGTTGCCGGTACCATAACGCCACTCAGATACGTCGCGGCGTTCTTACCATTGCCTGATATCTACACTTCTGGCATCTCGGATCCCGTTCAGTTTGAAGTCCTTACCCGAGATGGATCCTGGTAGAGACCGATCACATTCCCTCCCGGATCGCGAAACCTCCCAATTAACTCCGGCGTATCCGCGTCCAACGTCTGCAGGGCCTCGCCTCCATAACGAATGACTGACTCGAGGGTCTCGGCTATGTCATCGACCATGATGTAGATGAGGAGTCCAGGTTGGGAAGTCGCTGACCGGCCGATCACCCACGTGCCGCTCACTTCACCCGTCGGATCATCGAATGATGTACTGCCGTCGCCGCGCTTCCCGATCTTCCACTTGAACACCTGGGCGTAAAAGTCGGCGGAACGCTGTATGTCGAGAGCGGGAATCTCGATGTAGGCGACCTTCCCATGGGCCAACGTAGGCATCAGGACGCTTCCGATTCCAAATCAAGAATGAGATACAACGGTACTCCAAGTCGTTCGAAACTTCCCGGGGTGGAGCGACAAGTCAAGTGTGCTGGAAACAATCGAGAGTGCAAGCGCGAGAGCAGGATTTCGTCAGCCGCCGAGCCACGCAGCGCCGAGAAGTCCCAGCGCCACCAGTGTGGAGAACACGCCCGGTGGAAGAAAGAAATATCGCCAGGTGAGGCCCGCGATTAGCACGAAGCAGGCGGCAAATGACCACCGTGCAACTGGAATAGCCGCCAAAGCCTCTCGCGACAACGAGCCGAATTGCCACGCGAGGATGGCGGCGAAAACGAGAAACACCGAAACGAAGAACCCGAATCCGCTGAAGAAATCCCAATACGAGCGATTGAAGCCCATAACGTGAAAGCTGAGGCTCCGCATTCCGTTGACGACGCCGTCCGCGTTCCAGCTGGGGTCCACTCGGCGGAAGCCGATCGTATGGCCAAGCGCGAACAGCACTAAAAGCCCAGAGGAAATTCGGTAGAGAAGGGATGCGCTCATTGCAGACTGGGTTGAGGTCACAGAACTATAGCTCTGGCGCGGGCAGGCAGGAATCTCAATATTCCCGGGTCATGCCGACGCAAGACACGCTGTTACAATGGGAAAATTTCTACATCATCGTGGGATCGTCTGCGGGCGCGCTCACGGGGTTGCAGTTCGTGGTCATGGCGCTCGTGGCGGACTCGCCGGCGCGAACCGACACGGGCACGATCGACACTTTTGGCACCCCGACGGTAGTTCACTTCTGCGCCGTGCTGCTGATTTCCTCGATCCTCAGCACGCCGTGGCCCACGCTCTCGCTGGCCGCCACGGCGCTCGGAATCTGTGGAGCAGCGGGCGTCATCTACAGTCTGATCGTCGTGCGGCGAGCGCGACGCGTAACGGGCTACAAACCGGAAATGGAAGACTGGATCTTTCACTGTGTGCTTCCGCTGGTGGCGTACGCAACGCTTCTCGTCGCCGGCGCTACGCTCACGATCCGTCACGTGCCCGCGCTTTTTGGGGTTGCGCTGTCTTCCCTGATTCTCCTCTTCGTCGGCATCCACAACGCCTGGGATACCGTTACGTACGTGACTGTTTCGCTGAATCAGCCGCGGACGACCGGGGAACGGACCCCGCCACCGCCTTCTTGAGCCCGTCGAGCACCATCGTCCAGTTCTTCGCGTATTCCTGACGATTCTCCGGTGTGAGCGGCTCGGCGTCGTTCTGATTCGTCTGGGTGAGCACGACCTCGGTGCCGCCGTTCGTGGGTCGAAGCTCGAAAGTCACGATGTGGTAGTTCTTTGGCTTGTCCTCCATCCCGGAGAGCGGGCTCCAGTGCGTGAAGGCGAGCCGTTTGCCGACGTCGAGCGCCTGAATGTCTCCCTTGTCCTCGTATGGCTTTCCTTTCCACGCGCCCCGGAACCGGATCGGGCTGCCCACTCGCCAGTCGGTCGAGATGTCGGAGCCGAAAAAAAACTGCTTGAGTGTGCTCGCGGTGGTCAGCGCTTTCCAGACG
This sequence comes from Gemmatimonadaceae bacterium, assembly GCA_041498575.1. Classification (GTDB taxonomy): domain Bacteria; phylum Gemmatimonadota; class Gemmatimonadetes; order Gemmatimonadales; family Gemmatimonadaceae; genus UBA4720. Next base: position 2,342 of record JBGQIT010000032.1, on the reverse strand, counting down.
GCTGAGGGTGAAGCGTTCACCGTCGTTCTTACCTGCGAGGCCTGAATCGCCATGGAAGTGTCCTCAAGGGTTGAAGGTTGGGGGCGACACCGCCCGCCCGCGGCCCGCACGGGAGCGCGATCACCGCGAGGCCGATCCATTCGCGGCGCGTCGCCTTGGATTGCTGTGCGAGGACTTCAGGCATTGGCATCATGGATGGGCAAGAAGATAAGACAGAACGGCCGCGCCATCTCACGAGACCGGGGCTCTTCCGCCTCCGGTGCCATTCCATACCTTTGCGGGACGCGTCGGCTCGAACGAGCCAACGCGACGACGAGCCGCACGACTTATAACAGCGAGCGGAGGATTTCAGACCCGGGGGGTTTCATGTTGAGGAGAGAAATTGGGTTGGGCGCCATCACGGCGCTTCTCGTCGGTTGCACCGCGGACAAGCCCGCTCCGACAGCATTCGAGGTGCGTGTGCCACTGTTCACCGTCGGTGGAAATGCAAACTTCAATCTCGGGACGCACATGACGGGCGACGAGGAAGTGTTCACGCCCGTTCCTCCGAGCACTGCAACGCCAGCCGATTCGAAGGGCCAGGGTGAGGCGATCTTCCGGGTCAGCGGTGACGGCACCTCGGTCGATTTCCGGCTAATCGCGTCGAACATCGACAACGTGATAATGTCGCACATCCACTGCGGGCGTCCCGGACAGAACGGCCCCATCCGCATGTGGCTCTATCCCGTCATCGGACCGTCGGGCACGCAGGGGCCGAATGGATCGGGACCGCAGAACGGCGTGCTGGCATCCGGCACATTCCACCCGGCGGGGGTCCTCTGTCCGAAGGCCAATGTCGGTGGGAACGTGGACATGCCGCTACTCGACGCGATGCGGGCCGGTCTCACGTACGTCAACGTGCACACAAACGACGGCGTCGATGGGGTCAACACGGGACCAGGGGATTTCCCTGGCGGCGAGATTCGCGGGCAGCTCGATCACGGACGATAGAAAGAACTGAATGGGATCCGAGAAAGAAAAGCACTGAATGGGATCCGAGATCTGAGAAGCATAGATGTCAGGTGATGGTAACAGCGCTCTGACCTTACCGAGCATGGGTCCAGCCACAATCGGACGGTGGTGGACACCACAGAAAGGTCGGAGCGCAGTGACTTACAACCGTTATCTACGCCTCTGACATCTCGGATCCCATTCTTTTCTTGTTGTTGAATCAGCGCACTACCTGATCGGCCACGTCCCTCCGACCGCCTTGTACACCGCAACCAGCGCGGTCGCGGCCGACGTGTACCCCTGCGTCAGCTGGCTTTCTGCGTCGAGCAGCGTGCGCTCCGCATCCAGCACCTGGAGGAAATCCGTGAGCCCCGCTTCGAACCGCTGTTGCGCTAGGTCTGCCGCCCGAGCGCTCGAGCGCACCGCGCTCTCGAGGATTGCCAGACGCGCGTGCGCGCGATCGTACGTCACGAGTGATCCCTCACTTTCCTCGAGGGCTTGAAGCACGGTCGCGTTATAAGTGGATTGCGCCTCGTCCTGTCCGGCTTGCGCAATTTCCACTCTCTCCCGCACTCGTCCTACGTCGAAGAGCGGGAAACTCACTACGGGTCCAATCAACAGCCTGGAAGTGCCGCGCTTGAACAGGGAATCGGCCGCGGTCGCCGCGTAACCGGCGCGCGCCGACAACGTCACGCGAGGCAGGTATTCCGCTCGCGCCGCCCCGACGAACAACGACCGCGCCGCCAGTTGTCGTTCCGCGCGCAGCACGTCGGGACGACGATGAACGAGTTGGTCGGGAGAGCCAACAAACAGAGTGTCCGGAAGACGCAGCAGCGGTCCCGTATCGAGCAGGGCTACTGGAAGCGTGTTCGGAACACGTCCCAGCAATACAGCCAGACGGTTCCTGTCCAGCGCGATCTGCGATTCGAGCAGTGGTGTCGTCGCGAGCGTCAGATACAGCACGGATTTCGCGCGCTCAGTATCGAATGCCGTCCCGCGACCCGCCGCCAGACGATCCTCGGTGAGCCTGACGATCTTGCGCTGATTCACCGCGTTTCGGCCTGACACCGCGAGCTGCCGTTGAGCTCCTCGCAGATCGAAGTAGGTCCGCGCGACTTCGGCCGCCACGCTCACCTGAACATCCTCGACACCATACTCCGACGATTCGGCCAGCGCACCCTGCGCTTTCACCGTGCGTCCCACGCGGCCGAACATGTCGATTTCCCACGATGCGTCGAAGCCGACGTCCCACAATTGCGATGGCGGAAGCTGAGACGAGAGGCCAGGCGTCTGTGCGATCGAAAACTGCTGACGCGATGTGCTACCCACTCCCGTTATCGTCGGCACCAGAT
>JBGQIT010000031.1:0-12960 GCA_041498575.1 Gemmatimonadaceae bacterium | reverse complement strand
ATTTCCCTGAGGATTTCCTCGTCGTCGTGGATGAGTCGCACGTCACCCTGCCTCAGATCGGAGGGATGTTCAACGGCGACCGCGCGCGCAAGCTCACGCTCGTCGACTATGGATTTCGCTTGCCGAGCGCGCTCGACAACCGGCCATTGATGTTCGACGAGTTCCTGTCGTTGACTCCGCGAGCGCTCAACATCACCGCGACCCCGGGCGACATTGAGCTGCGGCTGTCAGAAGGCGTCATCGTCGAGCAGATCATTCGTCCCACGGGTCTCGTCGATCCGGAGATCGAGGTGCGCCCCGTGCGCGGCCAGGTGGACGATCTGTTGAACGAGATCCGTGTTCGCGAGAGGAAGGGCGAGCGCGTTCTCGTTACGACTCTCACCAAGCGAATGGCGGAGGATCTCGCCGACTATCTCCAGCAGATGGGTGTGCGCGTGAGATACATGCATGCGGACATCGATGCCATCGAGCGGATGGAGATCGTCCGCGGGCTGCGCCTCGGCGAGTTCGATGTTCTCATTGGAATCAATCTGCTGAGAGAAGGACTCGATCTGCCGGAAGTCTCGCTCGTCGCGATTCTAGACGCGGATCAGGAAGGGTTTCTGCGGAGTGATCGCTCACTCATTCAGACGGTCGGGCGCGCCGCGCGACATCTCAGCGGACGCGCAATCTTCTACGCGGACAGGATGACCGGCTCAATGCAGCGATGCATCGACGAGACCAGTCGTCGTCGGGTGATTCAGACCGCGTACAACGTCGAGCACGGAATCACGCCGGTCAGTGTGAAGAAGAGCGTTGATCAGGTTCGCTTCACAACCCGCGTTGCCGACTCGCGGGTGGAACGGGACGAACGGGAGAAGGAGAAGGTTCGACGGGTCGCTGAGTCAGGATCTCGTTACGGAGTGGAGAACCTGCCGGCGCTCATCGCAGATCTCGAGAGTCAAATGCGCGATGCGGCGACCAACCTCGACTTCGAGACGGCCGCCCGCATTCGTGACGAGCTGTTTGAGGTCAAGGCCAAGGCGGGGCGTCAGGAAGGCAGTCGAGGATCGCTGGCGGGCCTTCACGGCCGCTAGGATGCCAGCTCACAGGCACCTTGTTCCTCCGCGCGCTGACAAGGGTCACCTCAAGCTCACCGAGGGTGAGCTCCGTCATTGGGGAGAGGAGCTTGGCCGCTCGATCACGCCGCCGCTCCTCGTAACTCTGACCGGCGAGCTGGGCGTCGGCAAAACCACGCTTGCACAAGCAATCTGTCTGGGTTACGGAGTGCGCGATGAGATCACGAGTCCGACCTACGCACTTGTCCACGAGTATCGTGCGCCGAAGTCCGCCGTGTTTCACATCGATCTGTATCGTCTCGACTCCCCGGACCAGCTCACGAACATTGGCTGGGACGAGATCGTGTCGTCGCGGTCACTCATCCTCGTCGAGTGGCCCGAGCGTGCCGGGCAGCGGCTTCCGGACGATCATTTGCCGATCGATCTCGATTACGCTCCCGCCGACCCACTGCAACGTATTCTGCTTGCAGGATAAATGTCGCAGGACCGGGATGGGTGCGGGCTTAGAGCTGACAACATTGACATATGCTGGGAGGTGCGAGGCTGGAAGCGTGTCCACCGGGTTCTCGAGCAATGACGGATTTCACCCTCTCCGCCGACCATTTTGGGCGGGCGGTCATCTGAGAGTGCTCGTTTGACTATGCAGCCCTACACTCTCGCGCTCGAAGGGGCGACTTACGAGGGGAGTGTCGCGCTTCTTCGAGAGTCGGAGGTAGTGGCCGAGCGGACTTTGCGCGCAGAGGACGGAGATAGTCCGCGCGCCGGGCGGGGGGAGCGACTGATGCCGGCGGTGGCGGAATGCCTCGAGGAAGCTGGCGCGGGACGGACGGAGATCGCGCGAATCGTTTGCGGATCGGGGCCCGGCAGCTTCACGAGTCTGCGGGTTGCCGGGTCGATCGCGAAGGGATTGGCGGCCGGGTACGGTGTCGAGCTTTACGCGGTCTCGTCACTCGTGCTCACCGTAACGGGAGCGCAACCGTCCCTCCCCATCGGGGAATATCTCTCGGTCCTCGATGCAATGCGGGGTGAATTTTTTGCAACGCGTATCGTTCTTCGGCCAGCAGGCGGCGCGATTCAACCCGAGCCGCCGTCGCTCATATCTGCCGAACACCTCGCGGATCTTGCCCAGGGAGAGCGAGCGCTCAGGATAATCGGCCCGGGGCAGCAGATCGACGCGCATCCCCACGCCCGTGGAGTCGCACCCATGCTGGCCGCGATCATCGAAGCCGGCCCGGTAAACCTTGCGTCGTGGGAGCCCGAGTATGGCCGTCTCGCCGAGGCGCAAGTGCGGTGGGAGGCGGCGCACGGGCGGCCGCTGACGACGTGACCGCGTTCCTTCGACCTGCCGCCGAAGCTGATCTGAATCAGATCGTTCAGATCGAGCGCGCGTCCTTTGCCGATCCGTGGACGGAGGAATCATTCCGCCGTCTACTCGGCGGTCATCCTGCTATCTTTCAAGTGATTGGATATCCGGCGGATACCGGAATCGCCGGATATGTGATTGCATTTTCGGTTGGCGAAGACGCTGAGCTCCTGAATGTGGCGGTCGAGCAGAAGTATCGCGGCAGGGGATTGGCCGGACAGATGCTGGATGCCGTGCTGATCGAGCTGGGCGGCCGCGGAGTGCGGACGGCGTTTCTGGAGGTTCGAGAATCGAACAGCGCGGCGCGCGCGCTTTACGGCTCCCGGGGCTTCACCGAGATCGGCAGGCGGCGCAATTATTATCGACGGCCGGTCGAAGACGCGCTGGTCATGCGACGGATTCTGGAGATCGCTGAGGGTGGTGAGGAAAGGTCGGCGGGCAGTTTTGCTGACCGCTGAAATCGTTGGTTTGCTCGGGCTCTGAGCCCATCTATACTATTCTGGGCGGGAACAAACTCTCGCCAGGAGGCACAGTGAGCAGAAGTCTGAATAAAGTGATGCTGATCGGAAACCTGGGCAGCGATCCCGAAGTCCGCTCGACGACGGGTGGCAACAGGGTCGCGACATTCTCGCTCGCGACGAGCCGGACGTGGAATTCGGCAAATGGTGAGAAGCAGGAGAAGACGGAGTGGCACCGGTGTGTGGTGTGGAACGCCAAAGGCACTGGTCTCGCCGATGTCGTCGAGAAGTACTGCAAGAAGGGCGATAAGCTCTTCGTCGAGGGGCGGATCGAGTATCGCCAGTGGCAGGACAAGGAGAATCAGACCCGCTACAGCACCGAGATCAACGTGCGCGAGCTCGTGATGCTCGGCGGAGGCCGGGGCGCGTCGGGCGGAGGCGATTCCGATGGTGAGAGCGGCGGAAGGAGCCGCGCGCCGGCGACGGCCGGAGCAAAGACGGGAACAGCGGCGACTGGCGGGGCGGATTTCGAGGATTTCCCCGGGGCGCTCGAGGAAGCCGACGACGACCTGCCGTTCTAACTGGCGCGGTCTCGGAACCTTACGATGCGGCCCCGCTATGCGGGGCCGCATCTGCTATCTGGAGGAGTAAAGCGGGAAGCGGGAAGTGGGAAGGGCGAAGCGGGTTGTAGATGAGCGTCTCTCTTCCCCCGTCCCTCTTCCCGCCTCCCGCTTTGGTATTCTCGTGGTATAGGCTACACCCGACTCCCGACGCCGAGATAGTGACTTTCCCCCTATAGGTGCCGTCCATTGGTTGGCATCTTACTATCCGTCAAGCTCCGGGAGCACGAGTGATCGGTCATTTCCTGAAGGTATCGTCAAAAACCGCAACGAGATCAGGCGTTAGCGCCTCCATCCTAGGTGCCGCGCTGATTCTTTCGGCGAGCGGCGTCAACAGCGCTTTCGCGCAGGTGCCGAGCTCGCCGGATACCGCGCAGGCCGATACCGTGCGCCCGGTGCGGACCGATACCACGAACAACCTCGTCATGTTGGCCGACACCAGCAGAGAAGTGAAGCACGTGGTGAAAAAGGGCGATACACTCTGGGATCTGGCGCAGGCCTATCTGAAGGACCCGTTTCGCTGGCCGGAGATCTTTCGCCGCAACACCGACGTCGTGAAGGATCCGCACTGGATCTATCCCGGCGAAGTCATCCGCATCTGGGGAACTGAGCTGAAGCCAGGAGCGCTTGCTCGCGCCGATAGCGTGGGTGAAGTCGTGTCTCACGTAGTCACGCGGCCCGCTCCGGCGCCAGTGCAGGGGCAAAATGGCGAAGGGTCGGAGCTAACCGTTTTCGCCTCGCCAATTGCCCGCGCCGCCGCACAGGTCCAGAAGGAAATTGTTACCCGCGCGCGTTCCGGTGGCGGAGTGCGGAGGGGTGAAGTGGAAACCGCTCCCTACGCCGACCGTAGTGGCGGACCGAGAGACGCTGGCAGACTCGTCGCCAGCGTCGATCGCCCCGGCATCAAGACCAGCATCGTTCAAATCAGATATCAGATCAACGACGATCTATTCCTCGAGCTTCCAAAAGGTCTCGTTCCGCGCCTTGGCGACAGCTACATGTCGTACGTGCTCGGTCCGAACCTTGGCGACAACGGTCAGGTCGTAATTCCAACCGGCATTCTTCGCATTGAAACCATTCCGCAGGGTCAGCGACCGATCGCGCGCATCATGAAGCAGTTCGGCGAGATCAAGCTCGGCCAGCAAGTCGTTAGCGCGCCCGATGTTCAGTTTCCTTCGGGTGCCCTCACGCCGCTGGGTGGGGGGATGAGGGGAAGGGTCGTCTACGTTCACGAAGGGCCCGTACTGCCCTCTATCGGACACTACGTGCTCATTTCGCCTAACGCCAAGACTGGCATTCACGTGGGCGACGAGGTGACGTTCATCGACAATTCCACCGGTCGCGAAGATCCCAGTCCGGCTCCTGCCGTGACCGCCGGTATCGGCCAGGTCGTGAGAGTAACGCCTTACGCGTCTACAGTGATCATCGTGAGGCAGACTCAACCGACGATACGTGACGGAATGCCAGTGCGTCTCACTGGCACGATGCCCTAGCAACACGCTGGTAAATGCCGGCGCAATTTGCCCGGCGATTATGCGCCTAAAACCGTAGCGGGGAATTAAATTAGGGCGATCAGATGATACCGATCGCCCACTTTGTCGCCGTCACGTTTTACCTCGGCGCTGCCGCCATCGCGGCGCTGCCCTTTGCGCGTCGCGTGAAGGCGCCCGTAAGTGGTGTCGTCATCGCCCTGCTGCTCGGGATTGGAGCGCACGCTACCGCGCTGGCGGGGCTTACGAGGCAGGCCGGTGCAGCATCTCTCACCGGACTCGGACCGGGGCTGTCGTTCGCCGGTCTTGTCCTTGCCCTCTCACTGGTCGTAGTCGAGAGCCTGGCACGCGAGGTCAGTCTCACCCTCGTCGCTGCCCCTGTCGCCGCGCTCGTCACGGTTGCCGGCAACCTCGCCGGCATGCAACCGTTTCTCGACCCGCAGGGTGCGCGCGCCGTTTGGCTCACGATGCACATTGTGTTGAGCTTCATCGGAATCGCCGCTTACGCCACCGCTGCTTCGGCGGGGACGATGTACCTCGTCGCGCGACGCGAGCTCAAGTCGGCGAGGTTTGGCGCAATCTTCAGATTCTTCCCGCCGCTCGACACCCTCGATCGCGTCAATCACCTCGCCTCGATCGCCGGATTTCTCGGACTCACCCTCGGCCTCGCGCTCGCCGCGGCGTACTCGTTCGAGTACCGCGCGCTCGTGCTGCCGCAGATTATCTGGGGTCTGGGGGCGTGGGTGGGTGTGAGCGCCGTGGCGCTTGGACGGATGCTGCGCGGCTGGCAGGCGCGCCGCGCGGCGTTGATGTCGGCAGTGACATTTGCGAGCGTCATCGCGCTCTACGTTGTGTTCAGAATGGCGTCGCTCAATCGGGGGCAGTTCCTCTGACAACTGGCAACTTCTCGGCGACCGGCCGTATCAAAAACCCACAGCGAGAGGAGCTAGGTGGTGGGTTCGAGGTACTAGGTGCGGGGTATGAGGTAAAGCGAAGATACCGCGCTTCTACCTCCAACCTCAGACCTAGTACCTCGCACCTACAACCTTACTCTTCTCGCTGTGTTTTGTTTTCCGGATGTGGCTGTGAGTGATTTCCCGATCGCCCTCCACGGCGAGCGCATCACGGCGGTAGTCGTCGGCGGCGGCTCAGTCGGGACGCGCAAGGCGCTGGCGCTGGCGGAGGCCGGAGCTCAGGTGCGCGTTGTCTCGCCGCTCGTGACGGCCGAGCTGGAAGACGCGGAACGCCAGCACCGGATCACTGTTGTCCGCGACGCATATCGCGTGGATCACTTGGAACACGCCGTGCTCGTCGTCGCTGCCACCAACTCCCGCGAAGTGAATGCGCATATCGCGCTCGATGCAAACTCGCGTGGCAAGCTGGTCAACATCACGGATCATCCTGACGAAGGGAACTTTCACACCATGGCGCTGCATCGTTCGGGCGAGGTGACTATTGCAGTCTCATCTGGCGGCGTACCGGGTGCAGCAGCAAGAATACGCGACGCGATTGCCGAGCGTTTCGACGGACGCTACGAGCGCGCGATCTCCGCGCTGCGCGGGCTGCGCTCGCGGCTCATCGCCGGCGGAGAGGACCGCTGGCGCGCGGCGGCGCCGAAGCTGATCGACGACGATTTCTGCAATTCGGTCGAGGACGGCTCGTTCACAGAGAAGGTGGATTCGTGGCGCTGATCGTTGCCGGCGTCAGCCACGTGACCGCGCCCATCGAGGTGCGCGAGAAGCTGACCTTCCGTCCCCAGGACGCTGTCCGCGAGTTGGCGCAGCTCCGCAAGGAGGGTCTGATCCGCGAGGGCGTCATTCTCTCCACCTGCAATCGCACTGAGATTTATGCCGTCGAAGAGTCGGGCGACGCGCTGTCGGATATGTCTTCACTTCTCTCGAGGCGGCTCGGTCGCGACGCGGCCGGATTCATGTACGTGCACCGCGATCACGAAGCGACTTCGCACCTGTTCGGCGTCGCCGCCGGGCTGGACTCGATGATTCTTGGCGAGGCGCAGATTCAGGGTCAGGTCAAAGATGCCTGGGAACAGTGCCGCGCCGAATCGGGACCGATCCTCAACCGAATGTTCCAGAACGCGCTGCTCGCCGCCTCCCGCGCGAGAGAGGAGACGGGCATTGGGAGAGGCGCCGCGTCGGTCAGCTCGGCGGCCGTCCAGCTGGCGAAGAAAATATTCGGCGGACTAAGCGGCAGGCGAGCGATGATACTCGGCGCCGGCGATGTCGCGGAGCTCGCCCTGGAGTGCCTCTTGAGCGAAGGCGTGCGAGTAGCCATCGTCGCGAATCGCACCCACGAGCGCGCTCAGACGCTCGCCGAGCGCCACGGTGCCACGGCGACACACTACGACGAGTGCTGGGAATCGCTGCGCGATGTCGACTTGATGATCTGCTCGACTGCGTCGCCGGTGCCCGTAGTGACGGCGGCCCGCGTTCGGGATTCGATCGAGGCGCGCGGCGACCGGCCTCTTTGTATACTCGACATTGCGTTGCCGCGCGATGTGGAGGCAGCTGTCGGAGAAATCGATAACGTTTTCCTGTACGATCTCGACGACTTGCGCGCGGCCGCCGCGGCGAACCTCGAGCAGCGGGGGGAAGATGTGCCCGCCGCGCGCGAGATAATTGCGGAAGAGGTTCAAAAGTACTGGGACTGGGTGGCTGGCCTGGCTGCGGTACCGGTCGTGCGCGAGTTTCGCGACGAGATGGACAGATTGCGGAGTACGGAGCTTGCTGCAGCACTTCGGCGTCTGGGGCCGTTGTCGCCCGAACAGGCTGAGGCCATCGAACACTTCTCGAAATCCCTGATGAACAAGTTCCTGCACGAGCCGAGTGTACGACTCAAAGCGGCCGCGGCCAATGGACGGGGGCTCGGCGTTGTGGATGCCGCGCGCTATCTGTTCGCGCTGGAAAACAAAACCCGCTCCGATCCGGAGCAAGGAGATTCGACCGACATTGCCTAAGGTCCTCGTAACGGGCGGAGCGGGCTTCATCGGCTCACACGTAGCCGATCTCTTTCTCGCCAAGGGATTCGAGGTCACCGTGGTCGACGACCTCTCCACCGGAAAGCAGGACAATGTTCCAGGCAAGGCACGGTTCCATCAGCTCGGTGTGAACTCGAAGGAGTTCGCGAACGTGGTTCGCGACGGGCGCTTTGACGTCGTCGCCCACCTGGCGAGCCAGATGGATGTTCGAAAGAGTGTGGCCGATCCGGTTGTGGACGCTACGATCAACATTCTCGGCACGCTTACTCTCATGGAAGCGTTGAAGGACAGCGATGCCAAAACGAGAGTCATTTTTACGTCGACCGGCGGCGTGCTGTACGGTGATTTCAATACGCCTCCCAACGTCGAGACGTACGCGAAAGATCCAGAGTCGCCTTACGCGATATCGAAATTGAGCATCGAGTACTACCTGGCGTATTACGGACGCGTTCACAACATGGACTCCATCTCGGTGCGCTTTGGAAATGTCTACGGTCCGCGACAAGACCCACATGGAGAGGCGGGCGTGGTTGCAATTTTCTGCGGGCGGATTCTCGAAAAGCGCCCGCTGACTATTTTTGGAGATGGACTCCAGACGCGGGACTATGTCTATGTCGGTGACGTCGCTCGCGCGGTCTGGCTGGCGGCAACGAAGCCGCTGCCCGAGAGGGGACGGCTCGATGCTCGCGCGTTCAACATCGGAACCGGAGAGGGCACCAGCGTTCTCCAGGTCGCCAAGCTGCTGCAGGCATCGGCGCGTACCGTCGTACCGCTTGAATTCGCCCCTCGTCGTCCTGGAGAGCAGCAGGAGTCGTTCGTTGATGTCAACAAGGCACGCGAAGTATTGGGCTGGGAACCAGAGGTCGGTCTGCCCGACGGTTTAGCGAAGACCTTCGCCTGGTTTGCCGCCAAAAAAAATGGAGCCAAGGTTTGAGCAATTTCCTCTTCCTTCAGGTCACGCAGGCGATACCAAGCTCACCTATGGAGCTGGTGACCAGCTCAACGGGCGCAACGAAATTTGTGCTCGCGATTCTCGTTGTGCTCTCACTCATCAGCTGGGGAATCATCTTCTCCAAGTGGTACGAGCTGAGGAAAGCGGCTCGAATAACGTATTCCTTTGCGCGCGAGTACGCGGGCGCCCACACGGTCGAGCGCGCTGCTCAAATGGCGCGCAACGCCGGGGGACCACCGGCAACGATCATGGAGCGCGCGATGCGCTTCATCGAAGAGACGACGCCGGCCCTTCGCGAAACCTCGGAGCGCGCCGCCCGATTCAGCGGCGCGCAGGTGGAAGCGCTCCAGTTGGTACTCGATGCCGAGACGACCACGGAGCGAGATCGCCTCGGCCGGTGGGTTCCGTCGCTGGCGACGATCGGATCGGTGAGCCCACTCATCGGGCTTCTCGGCACGGTGCTCGGCGTCATCGACGCGTTCGTGGGAATCGCCGCCAAAGGATCCGGAAACATTGGCGCCGTCGCTCCGGGTGTGGCCGAGGCGCTGATAGCGACGGCGGCCGCGCTCAGCGTCGCTATTCCAGCCGTGTTCGCGTACAACATCTTTGCGGCGCGTCTCAACAAGATCGAGGGCCAGCTCGAAAGCTTCGGGTCTGAGCTGATCGCGCTGATGGTCAGAGAAGGGATGATCTGATGGCGCGTCGCCGACGTGGTCGCGACCGACTCGTGCTCAACGCCGAAATCAACGTCGTGAGCCTGATCGATGTGATGATGCTGCTCATGATCATTTTCATGATCACGGCGCCGATGATGCAGGGCGGAGTCGATATCACGCTTCCGAAGGCTCAGTCGCGTCCCCTCGAGTCGAAGAGCGGACTCACGGTGACGGTCGATCGCACGGGTGCAATCTTCGTCGACGACGCGCGTCTGACGATGAGCCAGTTTTCAGCGAGCTTCAAAGCGCTGGCGCAGCGGCGTGGGAGCGGCGGTGTGTATTTGCGGGCCGACGATCGCGTTCCGTACGGCTCGGTCGTGAAAGTGCTCGCGATCATGCGAGCGAGCGGCGTCGGGGATATTGGATTGGTGGCGGAGCCACCAGAGGTGAAATGATGGCCCGCCGGGAGAGTGGATCGCGACTCGTCGCCCCCTTCACGCTCTCGGCCCTGCTTCACGCGGCGGTTGCGACGCTTCTCTTCAACACGTTGAAGGAACGGAAGCCGGTCGCCCTGCCGCCGATGTATCGCGTCAATATCGTGGCCGCCCCGCCGGGTGAGCGGGCGATCGGCGAAGTGAAGACCGCGCAAGCCAAAGCTGCGACGCCTGTTACGGAGCCGACTGCTACGCAGTCAACCGTAAAGGAAATGCCGACTCCCAAGGCCAGGCCTGCGCCCAAAACGCCAGCGCGAGCGACACCGACGGAGGGGAAGGTTGCGCCATCGTCGAAGCCGAGCGCTCCGACGGAAAGCAAAGTCAAGCCGCAGCCAAAGACAGAAGCTCCGAAAGCAGGAGGCGGACCGACCGGCGGAAAGGGAACCGACGTGGCTACGGTGCGCAGCGACGGGATCGAGTTTCCGTTTCCAGGGTATCTCAACAACATCGTTCGCCAGATCGCAATCAACTTCAAACCACGAAATCCTGCTGCCCGTCTCAAAGCGGAAGTAAGGTTTCTAATCCATCGCGATGGCTCCGTATCGGACCTCACGTTCGTCAGAAAGTCCGGCAATTTCTCCTTCGACCTCGAAGCACAGGGTGCAGTCGAGGCGGCCTCGAGCGCGCGCGCGTTTGGTCCGCTCCCGAATGGATTTCCGGATGACGTTCTCCCCGTCGTATTCAGCTTCGATCCCGAGTTCCTGAAGTGAGAACGAGAGCGTGGTGCGTCTCTCTCGTCGTCATCGTCTGCGCCTCCGCGGCTGCGACGATCGCACACGCGCAGGACACCACCACCACTCCGGGTGTACGCCTCGGCCTCAGCTACGCCGCGGGCACCAAGCCGGGCGTTATCATCCTTCCTGTACAGGATGAATACGGCGACGATTCACTGCGGACCATCGTGCAGCGCGATCTGGATTACAGCGATCGCATGACTGTGATCGCGCTGGATGCGGCCACGCTCAGCGGTCTCGAGCCACCACCGGGCGAGAAGATCAACTTCCCGCTCGTCGCCAAGTTCGGAGCGGCCCTTCTCATTCGGATGACGCCGACGACTCAGGGGCTGCACGTGGCAGCGTACGATGTCGCGAAAGGAGAGCTGCTTCAGTCGGAGCATTTTCTCTTCGACCGGCGCGACCGGGACTGGCGTTTCGGCCTGCATGGCGTGTCGGACCAGATAGAGCAGTGGGTGTTCGGGAAGCGCGGCATCGCGCAGACGCGGATCGCGTACGTCAACAACGGCGAGTTGAAAATCATCGATAGCGATGGCGCCGAGACGCGTGCAATCACGACTGGTCGCGGTGCACTGTCGCCGGCGTGGTCCCCGAGTGGAGGGACAGTGGTCTTCACCGTCCTTGGCAACGCCGGGACCCAGGTGCATGAGCTCGACGTTCGCACGGGTCGCACCCGCAGAGTGAGTCAGATTCGCGCCGGCCTCAACATTACGCCGATCTATCAGCCCGGCGGAAACGCCATTCTCTACGCGCAGGGTACCGGGAACGGCACCGATCTGGTACTCACCGGTCGCGACTCGGCACCGCCCAAGAAAATCACGATCGGCAGAGGCACGGATAACACGTCGCCGTCCTACAGTCCGGACGGCCACCAGATCGCGTTCATCTCCGGCAAATCGGGCGCGCCCCAGGTGTATATTATGGATGCGGACGGGTCCAATGTTCAGCTGCTCACTCCTTACACACGGGGAGTGCGCAGCTATAGAGCAAGCCCGGACTGGTCACCAGACGGCCGCGCGATCGCGTACGAGCAGCAGAATGGAAATTTCCAGATCTACATGATCGATTTGCGCGATCGTGTTCCGAAGCAGCTCACGAGCGAAGGCGAGAACGAGGATCCGTCCTGGGCGCCCGATGGGCGGCACATCGTCTTCACTTCGTCGCGGGGCGGCGACAAGCAGCTGTGGATTCTCGACACCGAGACTGGCCGTGCCCGGCAGCTCACCCACAGCAGAGGAGCGAGATTGGCGGCATGGTCGCCGGTTCTCGCCAATCCGGAAGTAGGGACATACTCACAATGACAAAAACGTCTCCATTCGTATTCTGCATCCTTCCATTCGCGCTCGCCGGCTGCTTCTTCGCTACGAAGTCCGACATGGACAACCTGCAAATGCAGCTCATCGGCGCACGCGCCGGCTCGAGCGCCGCGGATTCCGTTCAGCGCGCCTACCTTGTGGACATGAGTCGCACAGTTCGATCTCTGAGCGACTCCATCAACGCCCTGAGCAAGAGAGTGAACGCGATGCGCACCGCTAACGAGTCCGACCTCGCCGCGATGAAGGAAGACATCTCGCAGCTCCAGGACCTGAGCGGACAAAGCGAGCGGCAGCTCCGCGATATGCGCGCGGCGGTCGAGGAGAAAGGGAGTCAGCCTGATGTGGCACCGAGGAGCGACAGCATCAGTTCGAGCGCGAGCGCGCCGTCTGGCGGGCCGGGCCCCGGCCAGCTGTTGCAGGCCGGTCGCGATCAGCTCCTCAAGGGCGGGAACGTGGCGGCACGAGCCGCGTTCAGCGAGCTGATCGCAAAGTATCCAAAGTCCGACCTTGTTCCCGAGGCGATGTTCGGGACCGCGCAGGCATACGCCGCCGAGCGAAACGCGGACGCCGCGGACGCTGAATACGCGAAGCTGATCGTCAAGTATCCAAACTCGCCGCGCGTGCCGACGGCGATGTACAAACGCGGGCTACAGCTGCAGGCGTCGAAGAAGACCGCCGAAGCGAAGCGCCTGTTCCAGGAAATCATCAAGCGCTTCCCGCGCTCTGACGAGGCCGCCCTCGCCGACGAGCGCCTGCAGTCGATCCGGTAGAACCGGAGCCGTGGTATGAGCGAGGCTCCTGGCTACGAAATGCCGTTCCTCGAT
>JBGQIT010000030.1:0-13183 GCA_041498575.1 Gemmatimonadaceae bacterium | reverse complement strand
CGATGACGCTCGAAGACATCGGCACACTGCTCCAGATCACGCGCGAGAGAGTGCGTCAGATCAAAGAGAAGGCGCTGCTCAAGCTGCGGCACAATTCGCGGAGACGGTCGCTCGAATCGTTCCTCGGGTAGGCAATGCGCGTAACGACCCGTTACGCGCACAACTCGGCCGTCTTTCTGCTTGCAGCAATGCTCGCCATCCCGTTCCGCGCGATCTTCGGCCAAGGCCGATGGGATGCCTACAAGCCGGGCACGCTCGCGGCAATCATGGACGCGCACGACTCTACGATTCCACCCAACCCGGTGGACGGTCACCAGAGCGTCATGGTTAGCGGGGACGATTTTCCGACTCTGGCCCGCGTGATCTACCGCGGCCAGTCGCGACCTCTGGATGCAAGGCGTGCGTTCGTTATGCGGGAATGGTCTCTGACCTTCCTACGCGATACTTCAATGCTCAACGATTTCCACCGGGAATACTTATTCCAGGAGGGGAAGCTGCAGATATGGCTGCCGGTTCAGGACAGGGTCGCGAGTTTTTTCCCAAAGGAGCTCAAGCCCGGTCAGGCAGCAACGCTGTACGTAATTTTCCTAGGTGCCCAACGTGCCTCTCGTGAGATCTTCTGGGCATTTGCTGTGAACGAATTCAAAGCCGAACCGATAAAGGATTGATGGGTCGCAAGATTGCGTGGGTCCTGTCGCTCGTCTTGCTACTCTTCACCGGTTGCGTCGGTGTCTACAATGGATTGACCGAGTGGGGAGAAGAGCGGACTCCGGCGCAGCACTCCGTCACGCTCGGTGTGTTGCTCTACGGGGTTTTCGGGCTGATCACCGCATACGGCTTGTTTCGCCGGCGACGGTGGAGCCTGGCGACCTCGATTGCGTGGGCGATCGCCGTCTCCTACGTCCCCGGGGTTGCTGTCATGGTCTACGGTGGCGAGGGCGCGATCCTCAGCTCAGCTATCGCCGCGAGTGCCGGCAGCGTTCTTGTTGCGCTAGCCGTAGTATGGACGGCTCATGTGATGACGCGCGGCGATGTGGCGATCGATGGTACCGGTCGATGAAGGCATTCCTTCTGCTGACGCTCGTGGTCGTCGGATGCGATCGCAATGCCTCGTCGACAGGCGAGACGTCTGCGGCGATGGCCACCAAATTCCGGATTGGGGAGCAAGGACATGGCAATCAAAGTCACATCTCCTGCATTTCAGGCGGGCGGACCGATTCCGTCCAAGTACACTTGCGAAGGGCAGGACATTTCGCCGCCGCTAGCTTGGTCAGGCGCGCCCGCCGCCACAAAGAGTCTCGCGCTGATCGTCGATGACCCCGATGCGCCGGATCCCGCCAAACCACAGCGCGTGTACGTGCACTGGGTCGTTTACAATATCTCGGGAACGACGACCTCGCTGCCCGAGAACGCGTCGAAAACCGGACTGCCCAAAAGCGCGTTGCAAGGGAAGAATGACTGGGGAAAACCGGAGTACGGTGGGCCGTGCCCACCGATTGGAAGGCATCGCTACTTCCTCAAACTGTATGCACTCGACGCCGAGCTGACCGGATTGTCGTCTCCGACGAAGGCCGATGTCGAGCGCGCGATGCAGGGGCACGTGATTGATTCGGGAGAAGTGATCGGTACGTACCAGAAAGCTGCGACAAAGAAATAATCGGCGTCGACGTATGAAAGGAAAAGCCGGATTCGAAACGAATCCGGCTTTTCCTTATTCAGACACTTGGCAGAATCAGCAGTAAATGACTTTGCCCAATTCTCCTACAGGCTTGTGGTGCACCGCTCCGGAGTACTAGCCGCCCTTTGCCACTGACCCTGAACCAGGAACGGCTTTCCACCGATGGCGATATTGAAGAAGCCTTTGGTGTTCTGGAAAACGGGTCCGTAGATGTACGCGCACTTGTCGGAGCTTTCAAACCCGTGGATGTCAAACCAGCCGGCGAAGGAAACGATTCCCGGATCAGTCGTCGTCTCCTCGGTCTCGTGCTGGAGCGCGCTCACGATTCCGTCAGCGCCGACATCGCCGTTCGGGGCGCCGTCCTGCGGGACGCAGATGAAGCGGCCGGCGGCTGGATGTGCGGGAGTGAAATCAGCGTCGTACGGCATAGCTGATATCTGCACGAATGTGCCATTGGCGCGCCTGTAGGCTCCGTGAAACGCGCAATACTGGAGGTTATCATGCGAGAAGCCGCCGCCCAGGTTCACTCCGGGACCCGTGAAGATCACGTACAGCGTGTTCGGGTCGTAAGTCAGCTTTCCGCTGCCGAACCCAGCCTCGATGAGTCCGACCATTTGGCCGGTGCTCACGGTCACGCCTGAGGTTGGGCCTGACGGGGTAGCCCAGAATCCCGAATAGTTCATCGTGTTCTGGACGAAGCTCTCGATCTTGTCGATCGTCTGTGAGTACGTCGTGTTGACGTTCCAGCGGGCGGAGCCGCCCATATTCCTCAGATAAAAGCCGACCAACGAACCATCCGCCGCTCCAGTACCGGTCGTACCCGCCGCTGGACCACCGGTGTAGATGGGTGACGGTGCGTAATAGACGGACACGACTGACTGCTGCAGGATCAATCGGCCTCCCCAATACTTGATGTGCTCCGGCCTGTCGTTGCCCATGTTCGCCGGTGCTTTGTCCTTCGACACGTAGCTGTTCTGGTCGACCACGCCGTTCAGTTGGAAAGGCTCAAGGACGTCCGCCGTGGCGAGAGTCAAAGGAGCCCACTCGGTGGACACCTGCATGCTCTTTGGGCCGAACGCGGCGAGTAAAGTTCGTGGAGTGTCGACCGGATTGTCTGTGCAGGCAGCGAGAGCTATCGCTGCGGCGGACCACGCGAGTACGCGGATACGGGAATTCATAAGCATTCCTCTGGAGAAAGGGGGCGGGCGGGTGTGGCGGTAAAATGTACATAGCTCAGCAGTGGCGCGCTGCAAGAGCTGTGATCGGCCGTTGGGACGGCAAACATGTGAATGCATTTCGCGGCTGTCAAGAATATTTTGCGATCGACGCAGCCCTTTTACAAAAGGTTCACATTCGACGGCAGGAAGAGTGTGGTTTTCGTCTCGTCGTTAGATTTCCCCCATGGCACAACAGGCTTCATTCGACGTCACGACCGGCGTCGACCTCCAGGAGGTCGACAACGCCGTCAATCAGGCGCAGAAGGAGATCTCCCAGCGCTACGACTTCAAGGGATCACCGGCGACCATCGAGCTGAATCGAACCGAGGGAAAGATCGCCCTCACCGCCGAGAACGACTACAAGATGCAGGCGCTCTGGGACGCCCTTCAGACCAAGCTCATAAAGCGCGGCGTCTCAGTTAAGAACCTCGATCCCGGGGAGGTCAAACCCGCTGGCGGCGATACGGTGCGCCGCGACATCGCCCTCAAATTGGCGCTCGATGGTGACACTGCGAAGAAAGTCGCGGCGGCGATCAAGGAGGCCAAGTTGAAGAAGGTCCAGGCGGCTATTCAGGGCGACCAGGTGCGCGTCACGTCTCCGTCGCGCGACGATCTCCAGGAAGCGATGGCGCTCCTTCGCGGCAAGGACTTCGGCGTCGAGCTCAAGTTCGGGAACTACCGTTGATGCCGCGCATGCTCGACTCCGTTGGCGCGCTCTAGGATGAAGGTCGGCATCATCACACTCGGCTGCGACAAGAACACGGTCGACAGCGAACGATACCTCGCGCAGCTGTCCGACTATTCCGCCGAGTATACCGCGGATCTCGCCGAAGCCGAAGTCATCATCGTCAATACGTGCGGCTTCATCGACGCTGCCAAGAAAGAATCGATCGACGCGATGATCGAAGCGGCGCGTTTCAAGACATCAGGACGTTGCCAGGCTGTTGTTGCCGTCGGCTGCATGATCGAGCGCCACAAGTCTGAGCTCGCCGATGTACTTCCAGAGGTCGATCTCTTCCTCGGCTCCTCCGAGATGCAGCGCCTCGTGCCGGAGCTTGTCGAGCGAGGTTTGCTTGGCGAAATGAGCGAGGAGCTGCACCCCGGAGTTCGCCTCTACACGGGCGACTTGCCGCACGTCCGCTACATGAAGATCAGCGAAGGCTGCGACCACGGCTGCGCGTTCTGCGCTATTCCGCTCATGCGCGGAAAGCACCGCTCGTTCGCGCTCGACGAGGTAGTGCGCGAGGCGCAGTTACTCGAGCTCCAGGGCGCGCGCGAGATTAATCTCGTTGCCCAGGATCTGGCGCATTACGGGCGCGACCGCCGCGACGGAGTGAATCTGCCAGAGCTGCTGGAAGCGCTCATTGCCGAAACATCGATACCGTGGGTTCGGATGCTCTATCTCTATTCCGCCGGTGTCACCGACCGTTTGCTCGATGTCGTCGCGCGCGAGAACCGCGTGCTGCCTTATCTCGACATGCCGATTCAGCACGGCTCCGATCTGGTCCTCGCGCGCATGCGACGGCCGGAGAGGAAGCACACCATTCGCGAACGCGTGAAGAAATTCCGCGATGCCGTCCCCGATGTCGCGATCCGCACGACGTGCATCGTCGGGTTTCCAGGCGAAACCGAGGCACAATTCGAAGAGCTGCTCGAGTTTCTCGAGGAGATTCAGTTCGAGCGAGTGGGCGCGTTCACGTATTCTCCGCAGGAAGGAACGCGGGCGGCGCAGTACCCGGACGATGTGCACGAGACGGTGAAGCGGGAGCGGCTAGAAAGACTGACCGAGCGTCAGCGCGCGATCACCGCCGAGAAATACGAGTCGCGAACCGGCCGCACGGCGCTGGCGCTTGTGGATCGGTCGGATCAAGACCGCGGCACATCGCAGGCGCGCCTGCCTTGGCAGGCCGACGACATCGATGGGGTTACGCAGATCGACGAGGCGTTGCCGCCGGGCACAATGGTCGAAGTCGCGGTCGAAGAAGTTGTAGATGATTACGACTTTCAGGCGTCGGTGATTCGCGTCGTCCTGCCCGCCGGTGCTCCCAGACAGCAGCGTGTGTCCCGCCAGCTTCCCATCAAGCAGGTGACGATAGGAAGCTACGGCCGCTAGCGTGCGATCCGCCGAGGTGATGGCGCGTGCGCGCGAGCTCTTTCCCGGTGGAGTGAACTCTCCTGTGCGCGCCTTTCGCGGCGTCGGAGGAGAGCCTGTAGTCGCCGCGAGAGGCGAGGGGGCGCGGATCTGGGACGCCGATGGCAGAGAATACATCGATTTCGTCCTGTCGTGGGGTCCGCTCGTGCTCGGGCATGCCGCGCCGATTGTTCTTGACGCACTTGCAAACGCCATGCAGAACGGAACCAGCTTCGGAATGCCCACCGAGCTCGAGGTTCAGCTCGGCGACTTGATTCGGCAGCGGATGTCGCACATCGAGATGATGCGCTTCGTCTCGAGCGGCACCGAAGCAACTATGAGCGCGGTGAGACTGGCGCGCGCGTTCACGGGCCGGGACGAAATTCTCAAGTTCGACGGATGCTATCACGGACACGGTGACTCGTTTCTGGTTCATGCAGGATCCGGCGTCGCGACGCTGGGCTTGCCGGATTCTCCGGGTGTCCCGGCCGAGCTCGCGGCTCTGACGCTAACGGCGCCCTTCAACGATCTCGACGCTGCCACGCGGCTCGTGCGCGACACAAAGCGCGGAGTAGCAGCCATCATCGTAGAGCCGGTCGTCGGCAACTCCGGTTTTATTCCCCCCGATCCAGGTTTCCTACAAGGACTGCGAGCGCTGGCTGACAGCTCGGGCGCCCTTCTCATCTTCGACGAGGTCATGACCGGTTTCCGGATTGCGCCGGGCGGCGCAAAGGAGCGCTTTGGGGTCACCGCCGATCTCACGACGCTCGGCAAAGTCATCGGTGGCGGATTGCCGGTCGCCGTTTACGGAGGTCGCCGCGACATCATGATGCGAATTGCACCGTCTGGTCCCGTATATCAGGCTGGTACGCTCTCCGGAAACCCGCTGGCAATGGCCGCCGGCATCGCAACTCTCACTGCGCTCACACCTGCGCTACACGCGAAAATTGAGAAACGAACAACCACGCTGGTCGATGGCTTGCAAAAGATAGCGGCTGGCCTCGGCGTTCCGTTCACGGCCGGGTGCGCGGGATCGATGTGGGGATTCTTTTTCAGCTCAAGCCCCGTCCGCAATTTCACAGAGGCGAAAGCGTCGGACGTGAATCTCTTTCGTCGCTTCTTTCACGGTGCTCTTGATCGAGGAGTTTATCTGGCGCCATCAGCATTCGAGGCCTGCTTCATGTCAGCGGCGCACGGCGACGCTGAGATCGCGAGCGCACTGGAGAAAATGGGAGCTGCATTGGAGCAAGCAATTGCATAGGGCTCGCGGGAGAACGCGCCGCCGGATGTGGCTCGTGATGACGGGGATCACCGGAGTCGCCGCGTGCGTCTCGCTCTCGTCTCCGCGGAGCGCCGGCACGGGCAACGTTCCGGTCGTGCGCGGCCCGTTCAAAGTCGGCGCCGACCAGCGGATTCGGATCGCAATCGAAACGTCCGCGAAAAGCGGAACGATGTCGGCGACAGGGCCCTGGCAGGTCGCTCAGTCAGATGTCATTCAGCCGATGAATGGGGCAACGGAGTTGCCGCTGTCGTTCGACAGTGCACGCATACGCCAGATTGCTCCGGCGATGCGAACGGAAATGTTCGTCAAGCCGGTCGGAGGTTCCGTCCTCACTTGGAATGGGAAAAAGTACAGAGGGGAACTCATCATCACTCGGACCGATTCCGGATTCCTCGTCGTGAACAGCCTGCCCATGGATTCATACCTGCGCTGCGTGGTACCACTCGAAATCGGCAGTCGCACCTCGGCTGAGTTTGCAGCGGTACAGGCCCAGGCAGTCGCGGCGCGAACCTATGCCTACAAACACCTCACGAGCTCCCGCGGCTTCGACATGTACGCCACCGTTCAGGACCAGGTGTACGGAGGAGTCGACGCCGAGAAGCCTCAGGCTGACACTGCGATCATGACGACGCGCGACGTGGTCGTGCTTTACAACGGGCAGCCGATCACCACCCCATATCATTCGACTTGCGGCGGCAGTACCGCGGGGGTGAGCGAGGTCTGGTACGACCAGCCGGATCAGCCGTATCTTCGTCCCGTGAGTGACCGAATTCCGGGAACCAATAATTTCTACTGCGATTCTTCGCCCCGGTTCAGCTGGACGCAGAGCTACGATGCCGCGGGGCTTCGAGCGGTGATGGAGAAATACCTCGCCGCGTATACCAAAGCGCCAAAAAACGGACTCGGGAAGATCACCGACATCAGGGAACAGGGACGAACTCCATCGGGCAGAATCGCCGCGCTCACCGTACAAACGGAAAGCGGAAGCTATACTCTTCGCGGCAACGACATCCGATTCGTGCTGAGAGATCCAAAGGGGGCTATTCTCAACAGCACTTACTTCTCATTCACAAAAGAGACGAGCGGCGGCGAGGTATCGAGCCTCACCGTGAATGGCCGCGGTTACGGCCACGGAATCGGGATGTGCCAGTGGGGCGCTATCGGGCGCGCGCGGGCCGGGCAGAATTATCGTACGATTCTAGAAACCTATTATCCGGGAACGACGATTGGCCGAATCGCTGGTTAGCAACAAGGAACTGAAAGCGAAGGGCCCCGTCCGCCTCGGCCTCGTTGGCGCGGGCGCGATCGCTCAGCTCGCGCACCTTCCCGTCCTCTCCAAGCTCAAGGGGGCGGAGCTCGTCGCTCTCTGCGACAACGACGGACCCAAGGCGAGCGCGATAGCCGAGCGTCTGAAGATTCCCGACGTGTTCACCGACATCGAAGACCTCCTCGAGCTCGATCAGGTCGACGCTGTCGTAATCGCAACGCCCAATCACCTGCACGAGCCGCACGTTCTGCGCGCGCTGAAGTCCAAGGTCGATGTGCTCTGCGAGCGGCCCCTGTCGCTGACGTCGCGCGGCGTCGAGCGCATTCTCGCCGCCGCGAAGCAGGCGGGGAAAAAAGTCGTAGTCGGCAACAACCACCGCTTCCGCAGCGATGTGCAGCAGCTGTATCGCTTCCTGCAGGGCGGGGAGCTGGGACGCCTCATCGGTGTCAGGGCGGGCCAGTATCAATTCGCAACCACCCGCACCGGGTGGCGTTTCAGGCGTCCGGAAGCGGGCGGAGGAGCATTCTTCGAGCACGGTTATCCGCTCGTTGATCTTGCGCTTTGGGTCGCGGATTTCCCGGAGCCTGTTCGAGTGACGGCGCACATGGATCGCTCTCGAAGCGCGGGCAGCGTCGAGGATTCCATGATGGTGCACGTCGAGTGCGCCGGCGGGTTGAGCTTCAGCTTCGACGTCTCATGGTCTTACGTCGGCCAGGAAGAGCGCTGGTGGTTCGAGGCGCTCACCGGTCGCGGGAGCGCTCGGCTCGCTCCTTTACGAGTGGTGAAGATGCTGAATGGCAAGCCGACCGATGTCTCGCCGAGCGGCGCCGCCGCGCGCGAGAGCGTGTTCCTGCAATCGTATCGAGCGGAGCTCGCCCACTTCATCGCGGTCGTGAATGAGACGACTCCGTACGACCCGCCCGACGATCAGCTCATCGTGATCAAGCTGATGGAAGCGATCTACAAGGCGGCGGAAGAGGGCAAGGAAGTCCGCCTGTAGGCAGTGAGACGGAAAACCGTCCACCACACGGCCAGGTTGATCGGAAGTGCGAGCGCGATGATCTCTCCGTTCTTCTGATCGAAGGATGGAATTCCCTGGGCGACGAATCCAAACAGGGAGAGCAGCGCGATGAACCCGGCGAACTTAATCGCTCTGGAAACTCCACGTCTCGCGTAAATCGAGAGCGGTATCAGTACGACCAGCACGATCGAGAGCGGATCGAAGTGCATCAGGTTTTCGTTCCGGCCCATGAAGTAGTGCCTCGTGAAGAACCAGGCGAACACCAGCGCGAGCCCGCCAACACCCGCGATGAGACTCCACAACGTGGCCAGAGCTGTCGCCGTGAACATGGACAGGCGTTGGCCTCCTTCCGCACTCCTCACCAGCAGGACCAGGACCGCGGCGAAGATGATTCCGACGGCGACGAACAGCGGGAGATAGTAGGGCGGCGCCGCCGGCTCCGGAGGACGACCGGCGGTGAATATCGCCGTCTCCGATCTGATCAGCGGAATCCGGGTGCCGATACTGTCGGCGATGCTGACGGTTCGCAGGTCGTTCGCCATACGGACCGGCAGGAACATCTCCTCCCACATCGAGAGCGGCTTGTCGGCGGGATGGCCGAGGGCGAGCGTGACGCCGGTGTAGAGCGGGATGTCGCCCGTCATGAGGCGCTGCGTGTGCCAGCGGTACGTGCCCGTCGTCATTCTCGACACGGTAGATGTCTGGAGCTGGCCGCTCAACGCGTGATCGATAGCATCGCGAAGGCGGGTCGAGCAGTTGTCCCGATAGTAGTCGTAGCGATAGAACTTGTTCTGCGGAAGCGCATTCCACTGGACGAACTGCTGGAGCTTGAGCCGCTGGGCCGGAGTGAGATTGAGCTCCTGCGCGAGGATCGACCGATTGTGCTGCTTGTAGTACGTGACCATCGAGTTGTAATCGATTGGCTCCATCCAGTAGCGCGTATCGCCAGTAACGAACCGCCAGACGAAGCGCGGCTGATTGAAGTCGAACATCCCCCAGTTGTAGGTGATGTCCGTGTTGTGTGCGCGATCCTTGATCCAGATCGCATTGTGTCCGAATCGTTCCCACACGACGTCGCCCCAGCCGAACGTGAGGAGGTAAACGGTGAGGCTCGCCCCGGGCTCGGAAGGAGCGGCCCTAGCGACCTGGCCTGCAACCGAAGCCGTGGGCAGGGGGGCCGACGTCTGCGCGGCCTGGGCGTGGAGGGTCGCGCCCAGACTCGAGGCCAGGGACAGCGACGCGATCAATCTTCGTGCTTTCATCGCTAAAAGATGCAACTCGGAGGGCGATCCTACGAGGTCCGCGCGCCCTGGCCGGCTACAAAAACCCATCGGCTAATGCGTGGCAGCGGCCCGCAAGATCGCCAAGTTGTTGGTGCACTACGGCAGGATCAGCGGCGAACCGGTGCGAGCGCAGGAGTTGAGGCCGACCGATGCGGTCCACACGCATGGTGCGCGGCAACCCTTTATCGAGATCAAGGGAGAGGATGTACCAGACGGGAGACTGGACGAGCACGCCATGTGGTTCGACACGGCGTGCCGACGATCTCCCGTTTCTGTCGCGATATTCAAAACGCATCGCGCACCCTGTCGTGAATGCCTCCTCGAGTACTCGCAGGAACTCGGGTGGCGTCTCGCCCAGTGAAGCCTGAGTAGCATCGGAAGGTGGCGGGCCGATGATTACGCGCGCGAGGACTCGTCGCAGCTCGGCGGCGCGCGCCTTCGTAAGGCTTCCGAGGAGTTTCGTCAGCGCCGAACGTGCCGCACCACTCCACGGCATCTGGCTCGCCGCGCCGGCCAGCCGCGCGCTGAGCCATAACGAGACAACCTCGCCGACGGAGAAGTAGATGCCAGTTATTCCGCGGTCGCCGAGGAGGCGAATGCCTCCCGCGCGGCCGGTCTCGCCCACAACCGGTAGCCCGCGGTCGCGGAGTGTCGCGAGATCTCTATACACGGTGCGCGACGTAACGGCCAGAGAATCAGCGATGGCAGCGACAGTGGTTGCGTCCCCGGCCCGGAGAAGACTGAGCAACGCGTCCAATCGATCCGCTCTCGTCATAGTGACAGAATCTGTCAGTGTTTGTACTAGCCTTCTGCAAAGGTGCCGGCGGAGGCCGGATAACACAACCCACATACCGAGAAGACCCGATGACCAACTCGACCACAGTTCCATGCCACGAAATCGCCATCTTCCAGAAAGCTGTGACCGCGTCGCCGACACAGGTCCACGCCGCGCTGCTAGCGGTCGACCCCTGGCTGTCCGGCATGCCGGGTTTCGTTAGTCGCGTGATTCGATATGACACCGAGAAAGGGCTTTGGATTGATCTCGTGGAGTGGGCGAGCCGCGCCGAGGCGATGTCCGCCATGCAGCGCGCGGCGGAGGAGCCCTGCATTGCCGCGCTCGGTGCGGTGATCGAGCCAGCGAGCCTTCAGATGCTGCACGGCGACGCCCTGCCACGTTAGGCTGAGAGCGGCCCGGGACATCAGAACGTTGCCAGCGTCGCGGCGTTGGGTCACCCGACGCCAGCGTCGCCGCTAACTTGTTTTAGGGGGTCAATTTAGCTATAATTCTCAGTTCTATACGAACATCCGCGAGAGATTCCAATGAAGCCCGATATCCATCCAGTTTACGCGACGGCGACCGTACGGTGCGCCTGCGGCAATACATACCAAACCCGTTCCACCCAGGCGGAGATCCATACCGATATCTGCGCCAACTGCCACCCCTTCTTCACGGGCAAGCAGAAGCTCGTCGATACCGCGGGACGCGTCGAGCGCTTCCGTCAGAAGTACGGCAAGCCCGCAGCTGCGCCTAGCACCGAAAGCTGAGTCTCCGCGACCGGCTCAGGGACGCTATCGAGCGTGCCTCTGAGGTAGAGCGAGAGCTCTCCGATCCGAAGACTGTAAGGGACCAGCAGCGCATGGCGGCGTTGGGCCGTGAGCTCAGGCATCTGCAGCCGCTGGTGGCAATGGGGAACAAGCTCCAGAGAAACGAGCAGGAGCTCGCGGAAACACGCGAGCTCGCCGACTCTGATGACCCCGAGATGGCGGAGGAGGCAAAAGCCGAAGCAGCGCGTCTCGAGAAATCTATCGAGACGCTGCTCGAGCAGATAAAACCCGCCCTCATTCCGCACGATCCGCTCGATGACAGGCCGGCGATCGTCGAGATCCGGGGCGGTGCTGGCGGCGACGAAGCCGCCATCTTTGCCGCGGATCTCTATCGCATGTACACCCGCTTCGCCGAGGGACGGCGCTGGCGCGTAGAGGTAATTTCGCAGTCTGCTGGTACTCTTGGCGGCGTGAAAGAGGCCATCTTCAAGGTGAAGGGCGAGGGCGCGTTCGGCGCCATGCGCTGGGAATCCGGAGTGCACCGCGTGCAACGGGTTCCCGTCACCGAGAGCCAGGGCCGCATTCACACATCGGCCGCCACCGTCGCCGTGCTTCCCGAAGCGGAGGAGATCGATCTCAAGATCGAGGACAAGGATCTGCGGATCGATGTCTTTCGCTCTTCCGGACCCGGCGGGCAGAGCGTGAACACCACAGATTCCGCTGTGCGAATCACCCACATACCAAGCGGAATCGTGGTCAGCCAGCAGGATCAAAAGTCTCAGCTCCAGAACAAGCTCAAGGCGATGGAGGTCCTTCGGGCCCGACTTCTCGATGCGAAGATCGCCGAGCAGGAGGCTGCCCGTTCCCGCATGCGCAAGACGCAGGTTGGCACCGGCGACCGCTCGGCCAAGATCCGAACCTACAACTACCCCCAGAACCGCGTCACCGATCACCGCATCAACCTCACGCTTCACGAGCTGACGAAAGTGCTCGATGGAGACATCGATCAGTTCGTCGAAGCGCTCAAGGTCGCGGACGTAGAGGAGAAGCTCGGTGACTAAGAGCGGCGCGCCATTCTTCCCGACCACGCTTCCCATTGGCACCATCGGTGATCTGCTCGCTGGGTGCGCCGCGATGCTCGAGTCTGAAGGTGTGACCGAGCCGCAGCGCGAGGCGCGCGAGATCGTCGCTGCCGTTCTCGATGTCCCGAAATTCTGGGCCGCGGCAAATGCGGTCGCCGACGCATCGCCACAGGTCGCGCGGTCGGTGATTCGCGCCGCCATGAAACGCGCGAGTGGAATGCCGCTCGCCTACGCGGTCGGACGCGCGTCATTCAGACACCTCTCGCTCGAGGTCGACGAGCGAGTGCTGATCCCACGAGTGGAAACCGAAGTGCTGGTCGAGCGTGTGCTGGAGCGCCGTACCCCGAAGACTCGCACCGTCGCCGACATTGGAACAGGCTCGGGCGCGATTGCGCTCTCGCTGGCGTTCGAGGGTGAGTTCGAGCGGGTTTTCGCGACCGATGTCTCACTCGATGCGATCAACGTCGCCATGGCCAATGCCGCGTCTCTCTCGAAGGGTCTGCAATCGCCGGTCGTGTTTCGTCACGGCTCGTTGCTTGCCCCTCTCCGCGGCGAAAGACTCGACGCGATCGTCTGCAATCCGCCGTACATCAGCTTTGCCGAGATTACCGAGCTGCCCGCCGATGTTCGCGACTGGGAGCCGAGCCTCGCGCTTCTGTGTCCGCAAGACGGATTGT
>JBGQIT010000029.1:0-13222 GCA_041498575.1 Gemmatimonadaceae bacterium | reverse complement strand
CACGGGCGAGTACATGGCGGCGGTAAAAGTCCTCGGCATCCCGCATCCACCGGGCAATCCCTTCTTCGTCCTGCTCGGACACGCGTTCGCGTCGCTGCCGATTCCAGTCTCGTACGGCGCCAGAATCAACATCATGGCCGCGCTCGCCAGCGCGATGTCGGCGGGCTTCTGGTTCCTGATTACGGAGAGGATCGTTGCGCGCTGGATCGTGGAGAGATGGCAGCGGCTCGTCGTAGCCAGCGTCGCAACTCTCATCGGTGCGACGGCGTTCACGGTGTGGAACCAGTCGGTCGTCAACGAGAAGGTCTACACCATTTCGCTCCTGTTTTTCACGATCACCTCGTGGATCATCATCGAGTGGATCGAAGATCCCGATTCTCCTCGCGCGGATCGTCTCGTCGTGCTCGTCTGTTTCCTGCTCGGCCTCGGCTACTCGAACCATCCGGCTGGATTCCTTCCGCTTCCTGCCGCCGGCGTCGCGATGCTCATGACTCGTTGGCGCACTCTCCTTCGCTGGAAGCTCGTCCTGGCCGCCCTCGGCGCTCTCATCATCGGTCTTACGCCTTTCATCTACGAGCCGGTACGCGCGGCGTATTTCCCGGGGATTAACGAGGGTGCACCTACAGCGTGCGAGACGAAGCTCGAGGCGAGCTGCACTTTCACCACGCTCACGAAGGACCGGTTGATGGCCAACATCAACCGCGAGCAGTACGGGCAGAAGCTGGAGCGCGGCGCGCCGTACTCCTCGCAGGTCGGAATGTGGTGGCTCTACTTCAAGTGGCAGTGGCTGCGGGATTCGCACCAGACGATGCAGGGCCTTCAGTTCGTGCTTGCGTTCCTGTTTCTCGGCCTCGGCCTGCTGGGCGGTTACGTACACTGGGAGCGGGACCGAACAACTTTCTGGTATTTCGGTCCGCTCATGTTCACGATGACGCTCGCGCTCATCTACTATCTCAACTTCAAGTTGGGCTGGTCGCAGGATCCGGAAATGCGCGATCTCGCGCACGAAGTGCGTGATCGAGACTACTTCTACATCTGGAGCTTTTCCGCCTGGGGAGTCTGGGCGTCGATTGGGCTGAGCTACATCTGGGAGCAGCTCGCGCTCGTGCTGGGAGGAGATGCTCGGGGTGCGGACAAAAGCGGTGGAAAGAAAGCAGCCACCGCCGCAACCGCACCATGGCCGTCGCGGCGCGGATTCATGCTGGCCGCGCCGATTCTGATCATTGCGCTCATACCGCTCTTCGCCAACTGGCGGTTCGCGTCGCGGGCCGGCCACGAATTCACAGACCAGTGGGCGCGCGACTACCTGAATTCGCTGGAGCCTTACGCGATCGTCATTACCAACGGTGACAACGACACATTCCCCCTCTGGTACGCGCAGGAAGTCGAGGGCGTGAGGCGAGATGTGACGGTCGCCGTCACCACCTATCTGGATACCGATTGGTTCGTGCGGCAGATGATCCGCCGTCCGATCGAGACATACGACGCGGCAAAGGGACCGGCGATTTATCGCGGAACCACGTGGAAGAAACCGAGCGGACCTCCGCTCAAGATGACGTTCGCTGAAGCGGACGCGATTCCCGAATACATACAGATCAACCAGCCGCAGATGTTCAAGCAGAACAACATCACGCTGAGCATCGAGCCCGGATATCTCGTGCGCGATGAGCTGGTGTTGCTGCGGCTGATCAAGGACGCGTTCCCCGAGCGTCCGATCTACCTATCGACTGGGGGAGGCGGCCACCTCACCACCGCACTGCAGCCGTATCTGCTCTCCCAGGGCTTCGTGCAGAAGCTCGTGGATCATCCAATTTCCGACACGGCTGAGACGCCGCACATCCTCGGCCTCAATCTGGATCTCGAGCGCACGAAGGCCCTCTGGAACGACGTCTATCGTGCACCGGATGCCCTGATCAAGGAAGGAGACTGGATCGATCGCGCCTCCTTCGGAATCCCCTACACCTACGCGTTCACCGGCGCGGTTCTGTCCGAAGCGCTGAAGGCAAGAGGAGACACCAAGGGTGCCGACACGGTCATGAACCGGGTCAGAGGCATCGTGAAGGCGGCACGGATCGAAGGTTTTCCCGGGGTCTAGGATTGGAACTGCAACTGAACAAGGTGTCACCTGGAGTTGCAGTCCCTACTTCGTTATCAACCCGTATCGCGCCCACGCGTCGACCATTCGATCTCTCGCTGCAGTAGAGTCATCGGCGAGGAGCAGTCGCCGGGCGATGAGCGATGAAATTCCGTCCTCTACGCGCTTGAGAAATTGCGCGCGATTTCCGTACAGCATCTCGATGCTCGGACGCGAGTCACCGCTGGCACGGCGCTCCGCCTCTGTCCGTGGCAGGGGGATACAAGAGCCGCGAAAGCTCACGAGCCGATCGGTCGCGGCCGGCATTCCGGAGCGCAGCAGCCACGGGTAGTACGTGGCGAGCGGAACAAGGATCTCGATGCTGCGAATCCCTCCCTGCTCGTTGCCAACCGAATCGACGCGCGACACGAACACCGGATACGGCGCGCCAAGTGTCGGCGGCTCGCGATCGATGATCCCCTGACTCCAGCGCGGCCCGAAATTCATTCTGTACGGCTGATTCGGGATGCGCGCCACGGGAAGATTTGGAATTTGCGGGAATTTCAGATCGGCCGCCCGTACGAGATCGCCCGGCGCCAGCTTCGGGTAGACCGAGGGCGGCGGCTCCTTCTTGAGCGCTACCCAATCGATGAGTGACGACATCAACGCCCTGAGCGCGAGGCGCTGATCGAGCGGATTGCCACGATACGCGTTGGTGTTTGCGATTCTGGCCGCTTCGGGAAGCGGCCAGCCTGCCGGGCTCGAGTGCTGAGCGGAGGATATCACGTAACGGCGCTCTGTTGGTTGAAATCCAACGTCCTGCTTTCCGTCGGGCGTCGTGTGAGTGAGCGACGCGGCGCGTCCCCAGTACTCGTGACCGCCATCGACGTAGAACACCTTGGTTCCGCTCGATCCGTGCAGGTTGTCTCGCAGTCCGGCGCGCTGCCCCGTGATCGGGTCGCGGGTCGGCAAGCTCGCGAACGGGAAGACGTCGGTCGGATAGAAAAACGTCGAGTACGGCTGGGCATCGCGCGACGGTTGTGCAAAGCGCTGGTTGAAGCTTCCGCGGCCGGCCCCGCCAGTATGCACAAAGAACCCATCGAACGCCGCGCGTCCTTTCTCATCGGTGTTGAAACCCTGATAGAGAAAGTGGCGGATGAATCTTCCCGTCTGCGATACGCCATAGCCGATTCCATATCTGACGTGCGCTGCGGCTGACGGGTCATACTTGAGATAGGACATCATGTCGCGCACTGCTGCCAGTCCGGCTCCCACCACAACCGGATTCTTGCCCCGGTACACGATTTCGTAGATCCTGCCCGGGGTGAATCCTTTCGACATATATATCCACCGCGTGTCGTGCACGGCGGCGCCGCTGCTGTCGCGCGCAAAGAGCCAATCTGCCCGCGGAACGACCGTGCGCGGACCAACGGGATCTTCCCGCACGGTAAGGATGTTAGCTGGGTCGTTCTCGTCGGCGACCGGATAGATCAGAGTCGGTGCGAGACTGTGCCAGAGCGGGATTGAGTTCGTGGCGCTGTCTACGGTGATGTCGCTCCGAACTAGGCCGGTGATCGGATGCTGCGACGAACCGACGGGAGGCGCCTGGAAATGGAGGGCGCTTCCCCCCGGTAGCACATCCCACTGCCAGCCAAGAGCGACAATCGTGACACCGCGCTTCATCAGCAGCGCGTCGCCGTAGAATTCGGCGTCGTCCGGCGAGGCGGCCCCAGTCCGACCGAGATTGAAGATGAACGTCGTGATCCCACCGCGGTTGACGATGTCGATGACGGCAAGATCGGCCGAGTGCGCCGGGTCCTTCGGGCGCAGCATCACGAATTCGCTCACGGCTTCCACTTCCCCATTGGGATTCCGCGGCGCCAGGTCGAGATCGACGATCTTACGATTTTCCGGATTCTTCGGGTCAAATGCGAAGTACACGCGTCCCGTGATGCGCTCGTAGGTCCCTGCGCTTCCGAAGGTGCCGGTGATGTCGGAGCGGGAGAGGATCTCGACTCGGACGACTCGGGCATCTGCCCGCGCAGGCATTGCTGCAAGGGAGATTATCGAAAGGAGGAGCAGGCGCGCGACTTTCATGGCTGGCTAAGTTCGCGCGCCATAGGAGCAACTGCAACTGAACGGGTGCCAGAGGAGCAACCGCAACTGAACGGGTGCCAGAAGTCAGTCGCGTAGGTGCCAGTGATTAGTTCACGACGCCGGGACTTTCCTACTGGCGTACCGGCCACAAGCAGTTCGCCCGAACGCCACAGCCATAAGTCAGGGCGTAGTGAACTAAAGAACTGGCATCTCTGCCACTGAAGTCTGGCACCCGTTCAGTTGCCGTTCCCAGCACCCGTTCAGTTGAAGTTCTCGGCCTTGAAGCGTGCAGTTGCCAGTTAATCCCACCACCCGTGTAAGTACCACGCATCCTCACGAGCGTCCCGGTACAGCCACACCATCATCCCATCATCCGTAACGCAGCGGAAATACTCGCGAGCGTACGGCTCGCTCCACCGCCCTCCCGAGACGCGGTCGGGTCCGGCCGCGGAGGTGATCCGCATCCACTGCTTGTCGCGAAACTCCACCGGCAGCTCGTGATCGCGGCGACGCTTCGTCTTCACTGTCACTCGCCGGGGCTCGGGAAGGAGTTGCAGCATGAGACTGGGGGCGGCGGTTGCCTTCACTACCCGCTCCCTCAGCTGGATGCGGGCTGAAGCCTGTGCCGGCTCCTGGCTGATCCACTCCGTGCGGCGATCGATCAACGGATGCTGCGTGTTGCGTGGAGTCACCACCACCGCGCCCTGATCATCCAGCAGCTGCGCGATGGTTTCCTCCGCCGCGCGCGCGGTGGCAAATCCCCGATCGAAGATGTCTCCCTGCCGCTCGACTTCTCCGGTAACCGACTCTACGCGAATGGTGATGCCGACCACGCCATCGGAAAGAGTGATTCGCTCGAGATGCGTACGAATGAGTCGCATCCACGCCTTGTGGCTCGCCGTCGATCGAGCCGGACGCACCAGGTGCCCGTAGCTCTCGCGATTGGCGAGCGAGAAAATCATCGTCATCTCACGCGCGCACTGGCCGCGTGACAGCAGCTCCGTCGTAATGTTTCCGACGAGCGCGTTGATGATGAAAACGAGGCGCTCCGGATCCTTGAGCGTGTAATCCACCCAGTCGAGAGAAGCAGACGGCAGCGCCCGCGGCATGCTGGCGAAGATGCGGCGCGAGTCGTCGGCCCTCGACAATCTCCATAGGCGCGCTCCCTCGGCGCCGAAACGAACTTCGACCGACTCGAGATCGAGCCTCGCCAGATCTCCACAGCTCTCCACTCCGATCCCATCGAGCAGCGTCGCCAGAGCGAGCGAGGTCTCGAGCACGCCGATGGGATACGGAGCGAGATAATCGCGCTCCGACCCCGGCGCGATTGTGACGAGACCGCCATTTCCATGACGAGCCGCGACCTCGGCGCAGACCGGGACAATGGAGATGGCAGCCCTCACTTTTTTCACTCCCTTCTCGTGAAAGATGTCGAGAAGATCTCTCGCCAGAGACTCGGCGATCATTCCGCGCGCATCCGCCCAGACAATTCCATTCGCTCCCAGCATCACGCGCGGAGCCACTCCGAGCAGCGAAGGAACCAGGTGCTGAAGAAGCTCGTTCTCCGGTCGAGAAGTGGTTGTGCCGATGGCGAGAGAGGGAGAAACGGCGGTGGGAGTCCAGAGGCAGATGAACGTCATTTTGCGGTGAGAAGCGGGGAGCAACTATATACCGAATATATACCGAAAGCAAGAACGACGCCGGTGGGTGCTTGCGCGCCTCGGAGGGCGGAAAAATCCGCGCGCCCATATCCGCATCCGTGTGTAGATTCAGGAGATAGGAGGACACGACCAATGCACGCCAGGCTCGCCGAAACCATGACTTTCGTGGAAGAGAAACGCAGAGAGCTCCTTCAGAGCTTCGCGGGCGTCGACGGCGACCGGCTTTGCCGGAGGGCGGCTCCGGATGGATGGTCAGTGGCCGAGATTCTCGAGCACCTTCGGATGGTGGAATCGGGCGTCGCGCGACTCATCACCAAGCGCGTCGGCCAGGCAAAAGGGGCAGGCCTGGGTGAAGAAAAATCGACCGCGTCAGTGCTGCCATCGTTCGCTCCATACAGCGCGATGCTCGAAAGAGCAGTGATGCAAGCGCCGGCGACGGTGCTGCCACGCGCAAACATCGACATCAGCGACGCGCTCGAAGGCCTCGAGAGCTCGCGCGAAGCGCTTCGCGCCGCAGTCGTTTCGGCGACTGGCCTCTCCCTTGGCGAGATCAAGCACACCCATCAGATTCTGGGCGAGCTCGATCTCTATCAGTGGCTAATTTTCGTCGGCCACCACGAGGGCCGGCACAAGAGGCAGATCGAGCGAACCCTCAAATCAATTCCCGAATGAAAAAACTCCCTGTCAGGACCATCGCCCTCGCGGTGGCGTTCATCACGCTGGCGCTCACCACCGCCGCCGCGCGGATATCTCCGAGCGATACCGCAGCCAAGAAGCCGACCATCACCGTCTACAAGGATCCGAGCTGCGGGTGCTGCAAGAAGTGGATCGAGCATCTCGTCAAGCACGGGTACCGTGTCGACGCGAAGGACTCTCCGAACATGACGGAGATCAAGCGCACGCTCGGAGTTCCGGACGCATTGACGGCGTGTCACACCGCGGTCGTGAACGGATACTTGATCGAGGGGCATGTGCCGGCCGCAGATATCGATCGACTTCTGGAGCAGAAACCGCGCATTGCTGGTCTGGCCGTTCCGGGAATGCCAGCGGGATCTCCGGGTATGGAAGGCATGGGAACCCAGCGCTATCAGGTCCTGACTTTCGACAAGAGCGGAAAGACGAAGGTCTTCGCGAGCCACTGACCGACGTCGGGCGCTCTTGCGCCCTGGGGGATGTTTATATATACATTCCTCGTGCATAATTTCCCATCTGCTTCCCAGGCTGGGCTCAACCCCGGGAGAGCCGCTTCCACCTCGTCTCCGACGACGGTGCGGCGCGCGGTGCGCGCGGACGCCGGCCAGATCCTCGAGCTGGTCACGCAGTACGCCGAACAGGGATTGATGCTCCTCAGAACGTTCGAAGAGGTCGCCTCCCGGATCGACAACTACGTCGTTGCCACCGACAGTGCCGGAC
The DNA here is from genome assembly GCA_041498575.1 of Gemmatimonadaceae bacterium. Classification (GTDB taxonomy): domain Bacteria; phylum Gemmatimonadota; class Gemmatimonadetes; order Gemmatimonadales; family Gemmatimonadaceae; genus UBA4720. The sequence continues at coordinate 5,977 of JBGQIT010000029.1, read as the reverse complement.
GGGTCATCGCCTGCGCCGCGCTCGAGGAGTACTCGCCATCGCTGGCTGAGGTCTCATCGGTCGCCGTGGCGACAACGCACCAGGGAAAGGGACTGGGCACTCAGGTCGTGCTTGGCGTCGAGCGGTTGGCGCGGGCGAGGGACATCGACGAGCTGTTCGCGCTCAGTCTCACCGACAAATTCTTCCTCTCGCTCTCGTACAAGGCGACGACGATCTCGCGCTACCCAGAGAAGCTGGCGCGCTACGACACGCTATCGAAATCCGGCGTCGAGATCGTTCCCAAGCGCTGCTTCCAGAAGGAGCTCGGGAAATCCTGGAGCGCCCCTCAGCTTGTCGAACAGTCCGCCGCGCCCAAGTCGAAGAAGAGAAAGATCGGCTAAGACTCGGCGTCGAGGCTTCGGCGCCTAATCCAACTCTCGCAGTTACCGTTCGACGATATCGGCCAAGGCCTGGCGAATGGTCGGGTCGGAGTTCCGCGACAACGCCGAGATCGCGCGACGTTTCAGCTGTGGATTCGGCTCGTTGCGCGCGATCCATACGAGCTTGTCGGTCGCAGCCTTGTCGGCGAGACGTGAGTAAACGTTGATCAGCGCGCCGCGCAGCTGTGGATCCGTCGTCGGGTCATAGAGCGCGAGCAGCGACGGAGTCGTTGCTCCGGCGCGTGACAGGTACTCCAACGCCCGTCGGCGCGCTTCAGGAGTGAGCTTCTCGTCCCGAACCACGCCAACCAGCCATTGCACGTTGTCGGTTCCGCCAAGCTCGGAGAGCGAGGCAAGGACCGCATCGCGGGAACGTTGCCCGGTGAGGCGTGGATATAGAGAGCGCAGCAGAACCGCGTCCTGGCCCGTGACATAGTTGCGCCCGAGGCCGCGAATCGCGACCGCCAGCAGTTCGTCGGGAAGATCGGTGCGCTGTGCTGTCGAGCGTAGAAACTGACGCGCCCGCGGATCGCCGGACGACGACAGCACTCTCATGCTCTCTTGCCCGATCCACGAATTGATGTTTCCGCTCGCCAGTTGGACCAACGGCGGAATGCCGGCTCCGTGATCGAGGCGGGACAAGACCTGGAGCGCCTGCGTGCGGACGCCCTGCACATCATTCTCGTTGGTCGCGATCTGTACGAGTGCGGCGCCAATTTTGTCAAGCTGCGGCGCGTCGCTGCGGGCCAGACCAGACAACGCGGCGCGGCGAGTCTCGAGCGGACGATTCTGATCGCGTCCGATCTCGAGGAGTCGCGAGGTCGCATCGACGTTGGCACCGAGGAGAGCGGCGAAGATCGCGTCACGCCCGACCCGTCCGTCGGCACGCAAGGCGACGCCGAGGAGATAGTCGGCCGCGTCAGCCGGAGTGACGGTACCGAGATTCGTAACTCCCGCGTCCACAGCGGCCGGAGGTGTGCCAACGTAATAGCGGACCGCGACCACGTTCCTGTCGGCAAGATCGACGACGACTCGAGCGGGGCCGGGCTGGCACGGGTCCGCGGTGTTCGTCGAAAACGATCCGTAGAAGTTTCCGGACCCCGTCGAGATGTATGTGCGGCCGTCACCGCATACGCCCGAGCGCGCCGGATAGCTGAATTGCACCGAGCGATCGCCAGCAGACGCAATTCGGCCAGCGAGCGACTGCCCGAGTACGGGCGAAGTCGCCGCGGCAATCGCGAAGAGCACCGCGACCGCGAGGTGGGAGATGCGCTTAGTCATTCTTGTCTATGATCTCCACTAGAAGCTTCCTGGTTCGGGGATCGTTCTTCCGCGATAGAGCGGAGATCGCGTAGCGTCTCAAGTCTGGATCCGTTCCCGTTCGAGCAATGGTGAGAAGCTTGTCGGTCGCCTCGGGTTCGGCGCGCTGGGCATACAGACTGATCAACTGCTCGCGGAGGGGCCTGTCACCTGCGACGTCGTACATCCGCGTCAGGTCGGCGATTGGAATCGTGGAGCGCCCCGCGTAGCGCAGCGCCATGGCCCGAACTTCGACTGGCTCGTTCTGGTTGCGCACAACCGAGAGCAGCCACTGATCATTGTCGTTCCCGCCGATGCGCGCCACCGCGCGAATCGCGGCCGCCTTCAGGCGCGGAGTCTCGAGACGGGGATAGATCGCTCTGATATATGCGCCGTTGTCGGGCGAGTGTTCGCCGTCGACGCAGGAGAGAGCTGCGATGCGCAGATTCTCGCTGACATCGGTTCGCTCGATGATCGCCCGAAGGCTCTGCCTGGCGCGCGGGTTATCGCTCCGGCCAAGCGCCGAGATGGCGGCGCGCTGGAGCTCCTCGTTACCCGGCGTGCGCGCCATCTCCTCGATCGTGGAGATCGCCTGATCTCCCGGCATCGCCGCCAGAAAGCGGAGAGCCTCCCCGCGAACTCTGGTGTCGGGATCGTTGCGGGCCGCGCCCATCACGAGATTCGTTGCCTCCGGATCCGTGCGCCGGCCCAGCAGGTAGATCGCCGTGCGCCGCAGGCTCGTGGAGCAGTCATCGCGTCTGGCGAGAAGACGCGCCAGAATCGGAGTAGTCGACTCAGGATCGGTCCGTGCCAGAGAGTTCAGGGCTTCCGCGCGTACCGCGAGATCTTCGCGGTCGCAGGCGCCGCCGGGTTGAGAGGCGGCCGCGTTGACCAGCTTCATGGCGTTCGGATCGCCCTGTGCCGCCAGCGCGCCGCGGATCCGCGTCGCCAGCACCGGGGCATCTGTCTTGAGGGACGCCAATCGGTAGCCTTGTCCGCTGTCCTGCAGCGCGTTCAACGCATCGCGGAGATCGGCGGTGCCGCCCAGCCGATAGAGAGCGAAAGCCCGCCAGTAGCGAGCGTCAGACGCATAAACGGAATTCGGAAACTTCTGGGTGATGTCGCCGAACAGCTGCGCGGCCCGGCGGTACTCACCGCGGTTCAACGCCTCACGCGCGAGACGGTAGAGAGAATCGGCAGGATCGGATTGAGCCCACGCCTTGGGCGGATCGTTGGCGATCCCACTGAACTGGCGTTCGAACGGCGACTGGCCCTGAACCCGTTCTATCGCGTCGACGGCACGACTCAGTGCGGCGCGCGGTGCGACTGAAACCTCATACGGCATCGGGGTCATCGGCTCGATTGCCATCGGAGGCGTGGGAGCCAACTCCATCGGCTCGAGCGGTTCCATCACCATTGGCTCGAAGGTCATCGAAGGCGTCGGGGGGATGGGCGGTATGGGAGGTATCGACGGTATCGACGGTATCGACGGTATCGACGGTATCGACGGCATCGACGGCATTTCAGGCATGTCGGGCATATCCGGCATGTCAGGCATATCCGGCATGTCAGGCATATCCGGCATGTCAGGCATATCCGGCATATCCGGCATGTCCGGCATGTCCGGCATATCCGGCATATCCACATCGAAATCCGACATGAAGTTCGGCGGGAGCAGCTCCATATCCATCTTCATGTCCTTCAAGGCATCGAGCTTCATGTCTTTCAGGGCATCGAGTCGATCGTTGAGATCGGAGAGGTCCACCGACGGCCACTCGGACGGCATGACCGGGGCTCGCTTCGCCCTCGGCGGACGAGTCGGTTGCGCGGTGGACGGCTTTGCGACCGGCACAGGAGGCACTGGCGCCGTAGCAGGCGTTGGGTTTTGCGCCTCGCTCGAGAGAGCGCAAACGCCGAGCGCGGCCGCGATGAGAGTTGCTCTGATCATCCTAGCCTCAGTCTGAGGATTGATTGGTTGCTACGGCTGAATTGAGACGCGAGAGAACGTCCCCCTGCTCGACAGCTTGATGAATAAGATCCAGATCGCCCCTGTTCCTCTCGCTGCGCAGTCTCGCGATCTGCACCAGCACCAGCTCGAGGTCCTCGAGGAGAGAGTGAAGCTTCGGATCCTGCACGGCTGCCGGCGAGTCGATGAGGAGGCGGGTCGTCACAAGGAGGTCGGTCGCCTTGGAGGCGAACGCCGCGTCCGTCCTGCCGTTCGCATCCTTTGCCGGAAGCGAGACAAGAAGCGCAGCGGCCTGGCCGAGGTAGCGAGTGGTTTGATCGCGATAGGCGTCAGCGACAGCCGAAGTATCGGAAGTGGCCGAGGCGGGATTTGTCGCGATTGCCGTCGGCGACGCCGCATTCCCCGGCAAGTTCCCGCCCCGCGGCAGGTAGCGGCCAACGCCGATACCGATGATGAGCGCCGCGGCCGCGGCGAGCCACGGAGCGGGCGATGTCATTCCGCGCGTCGCGGAGATCGGCACCGGCGCATTGAAGTGCGCGTCCTCGATAACCGTCCACATCTCGTCGAGAGGCGGCTCCGGAGGAGCATTGAAGCTCCGCGGCAAATCCTGGAGCACGTCGTCGAAGCGGTTTTCGTCCATCATCTACTCCCTGAATGCGGCAAGCTTTTCCCTGAGCTGCGCCCTTGCCGCGGACAGCCTGCTCTTGCACGTCCCTTCGGGGACGCCCAGGATGCCGGCGATTTCCGCGTGCGTGTATCCCTCGATGTCGTGCATTATCAGCGTCATCCTATAAGCATCCGAAAGATTGTCCACCGCCCGCGCGATGCATTCCTTGAGATCCGGCTCCGCTTCGGGAGCGGAGAACTCGATCGAATGCGCCTCGTCGAGCAACACTTCACGTGCCATCCGTAGCTCACTTCGCCTCGCGTTGGAAACTACGGTCACTACGATCCGGTGCAGCCAGGTCGAGAACGCGGCATCGCCGCGGAATTGCGAAAGCCTGGAGAACGCGCGTATGAATGTGTCCTGCGTGAACTCCCTGGCTTTCTCCGCGTCTCCGCTCAGTCGATACGCGAGCGAGTACACCCGGGGCGCGTGCGTGTCGTACAGCGTACGCCCGGCCAACCGATCCCCCGCGATGACCCGGGCGATGAGCTGTGTCTCGTTCACGCGGTCGTATATCTGCCGCTGATCTCTGTCGCCACCATTTTCTGTAAGGTTCGACACGGGGAATGGCATAAGCGTTCGGTCAGGGTTGGAACTGCAACTGAACGGGTGCCAGAGGTCAGAGGCACAGATGGCAGTTCGATAGGTCACTACGCCCTGACTTTACCGGTGGGTTTCACGGAAACTGATAATTGAACGGGAAGTGCAAACTGAACGGGAACTGCAAACTGAACGGGATCCGAGATCCCAGAGGCGCAGATATCAGGCTTTAGTAAGGGCACTGCGACGTATCTGGTGGCGTTATGGCACGGCTGCTGGTTGTACTCGGTTAGGCGCGGATACGGTCGGCGCGCTGTGACTACTGAGTGAGATCTATGCCTCTGACATCTCGGATCCCGTTCAGTTTGCAGTTCCCGTTCAGTTTGCAGTTGTCCCTTACCTGACTCCCCGTCTATCCACGAGCCCCGCCTCGATAGACATTCGCAGATCGTACGGCACGACCGGCACCGAAAAATCCGCGCTCCGGTTCCAACCCAGTGATTGGGCATGGACTCGGATCATTACCTCCTGCGCTTCGGCGGGATCGCCGAAAGGATTTTTTCGCCAGCGGTAGCTCTCGCGCAGGATCTGCGATGTCATGCGGAGGCTCGCCATCGACGCGTGCGATGTGAGAATGACCATCGCGCCTCCTCCTTCGCTCGCGGCACGGGAGAGCCGCACCGTTTCCGTGCCCTCGGGCTCGATGCCGGCGATGACGACGAGTGCGAACCCTCCGCAGCGGAGAAGCTCCTCCGCCCCACGGAGTGCGTGCTTTCGATTGCGCGGGCGCACGAGGATCGGTCCCTCTTCCCAGAATGGACCGGCGACCGTGCCGAGCCCATCGATCCAGACTGCTCTCTCACCCTGGGCGACGGTGGTGAGACACGCGGCCCGCAGCACGGCTGTCGCTCCCCCCTGTGGCATCCAGACGGTGAGCCGTCCACGAGGGAGACCGCGTCCGGGAAGAATCGCATCGAGTACCTCGATGCCCGTCGCCACCGGTTCCGCGGTCCGGTGAGTGACCGGTGTCGCATCTGGAAATCGATGCTCGATGAGCGCGCGGATGGCGGCGTTGCGGTCGGACAT
>JBGQIT010000028.1:0-13711 GCA_041498575.1 Gemmatimonadaceae bacterium | reverse complement strand
GCGTGCTGGCGCAGCAGCTCGACCTTTACTCCACCGATGCGCGTGTTGGCCCGGGTCTCATTCTCTGGCACCCGAAGGGCGCGATAATCCGAAACGAGATCGAGGATTACGAGAAGGCGCTCATTCTTCGCCACGGATATGATCTGGTCTTTACTCCGCACATCATGAGTGAGCGCCTGTTTCAGATCTCAGGACATCTCGAGAACTTCAAGGAGAACATGTTCGGCTCGATGGATGTCGAGGGAGCGGGATATCGTCCGAAGCCGATGAACTGCCCGGGTCACATCTGCATCTACCAATCGCATCCAAGATCGTATCGCGATCTGCCGATTCGTTACGCCGAGTTCGGCGCGGTGTACCGATACGAGCGGAGCGGTGTCCTCCACGGAATGATGCGCGTACGTGGTTTCACCCAGGACGACGCGCACATCTTCTGCACGCCGGAGCAGGTCCCATCAGAAATCGAGCGGCTGCTCGAGCTCTGCGATGAGATGCTCAAGACGTTCGGCTATCCGTACACGATCGAGCTCGCCACTCGCCCCGATAAGGCGCTGGGAAGTCCCGAGCAGTGGAAACAGGCGGAAAAGACGCTGGCCGACGTTCTCAACGATCGCGGTCGCGAGTTCACGTACGACGAAGGAGGCGGAGCCTTCTATGGGCCGAAGCTCGATTTCAAGCTGATCGACGCGATTGGGCGGAAGTGGCAGGGCCCCACCGTGCAGCTCGACTTCAATCTGCCGGAGCGATTCGGGCTCGAGTACACTGGTGCCGACAACGCGGCGCATCGCCCAACGATGCTGCACCGCGTGCTGGTCGGATCGATGGAGCGATTCGTTGGCGGCCTGATTGAGCACTATGCCGGCGCGTTCCCGCTCTGGCTCGCGCCGGAGCAGGTGCGCGTCATTCCGATCGCTGACGATCTGAAGGAGTTCGCGAAGTCGGTGGTCGAGCGCCTCAAGGCGCGCGGCGTACGCGTCCATCTCGACGATCGCTCCGACACGTTGAATTACCGGATCCGTGAAGGCGAGATGATGAAAATCCCGTACATGGCCGTCGTCGGAAAGCGCGAAGCCGAGTCAGACTCGGTCGCGGTAAGAGTGCGTGGAGCCGGGAAGAAGCAGGAAATCATGACAGTGGCGGATTTCGCCGCCCGCCTCGAGGACGAGCTGGCAACGAGGGCGCTCAAGCCGTAGCTCCCCGCGGGATACGTAGGCGCTCTTTGACAGTGATTGAGGACTGCGAACCAACTGCTACTCCGAACTGCGGACTAACTGAGGATTGCGGACTAATCGCGGATTGAGGACTAACCGAAAAATCCCGAGCACCCTTGCCTTAGTCCGCAGTCCGCAATAGGTGCGCAGTCCGCAATAGGTGCGCAGTCCTCAATTAGTCCGCAATCCGCAATGGCGCTTGGTTCGCAGTCCTCAGTGGTCAGCCCGCCCCCACTGTGCTGGTGTCGGCGACTTCCTCGCTTTTATCCTCCGTCTGTCGAAGTACCCGGCGCAGCACTTTCCCTATCTGCGTCTTCGGAAGATCGGCCACGAACTCATACTTCGCCGGGATCTTGTAGGGCGCCAGCCGGTCGCGGCAGTACAGCTTCAAATCGGACGGGGTCAACGTACAATCCGCTCGCAGGACGACCCACGCCTTGACGACCTCGCCGCGCATGTTGTCCGGCAGGCCGACGACGCCCACCTCCGCTACCGCTGGATGGGTCGAAATGACCTCTTCGATTTCGCGCGGCCACACCTGGAATCCGCAGGTCTTGATCAGATCCTTTTTCCGATCGACGATGAAGAGGTATCCGTCTTCGTCGAGATATCCAAGATCGCCGGTGAACAGTCGGCGCTCGCCACGATTATTGGTGCGAAGCATCTCGCTGGTCTCGACTGGCTTCTGCCAGTAGCCGCGCATGAGCTGCGGAGCGCTAATGACGATCTCACCCACCTCGCCCGATGCAACCGGGGTGACGCCGTCGTCCGAATCGAGTATCTCAACATGGACGTCTGGCAGCGGCATTCCCACCGAGCCGATTTTCTTTTCACCCTGAGCAGGATTTGCCACGACCGCCATCTGCGCCTCTGTGAGCGAATAGCCTTCCACGATTACGCCGCCCGTCAGCTCCTCGAATCGTTTCTTCGTTTCGGCCATGAGCGGCGCCGCGCCGGAGAAGCACAGCTTGATCGAGGTGAAGTCCACCTTGCCTTCGCGCGCCATCGCGTGGTTCATGATTCCGTTGAGCAGCGTCGGTATGGTGCAAATGAAAGCGGGCTTGATCTGATTTATCTCTTTCAGCAAATCGCCAAAATCACGCGGGTTGGGAATCAGCGCGATCGGATTGTGATTGATGAAGGCCAGGCTCTGCACGCCGGTGTTCCCATAGACATGGAACAACGGGAGAGGAAGCATGATCGTGTCCGTCCACGCGTTCATGGCGGGACTGAGCCAGGCCTGAAGCTGATGTCCTGCGACCACCATTCCCCGGTGCGTTCCCACAACGCCCTTCGGCGTTCCGGTCGTGCCGCCGCTCATGAGAATGACCGCCGGATCATCCAGACTCGCGGCTGAGGCCGGCGGCGCCGAACGCCGGTATCGTCGCAACAGTTTCGCGAAACGGAAATCATCTCCGGCTAGCCGGATGCGATCGCCCTCCTTCTTCTCCTTGAACAGTGTGTAGGCGAAGCGGAGAAGCCATGGCAGGTATTCCTTGATGTTGGTAGCAACGATCCGCTTGACTGACGTTCGAGACTGGACGCTTTTCACCTTTCGATAGAATCGATTGAGCACGATCACCGTCTCCGCACCAGTTGTGCGAAGAGCGTCCTCCATCTCGCGCTCGCTGTACGTCGGATTGAACGGGCTCACGATCGCGCCCACCTTCCAGGCAGCGAACTCGGCGATTAGAAACTGCGGGCAGTTGGGAAGGCAAATAGCGACGCGGTCTCCACGCCGCACCCCCATCTCGCGGAGCGCCGCGCCGAGCGCATTGCTCTCGTCTTCGAGCTTCCCGTACGTAATCGTGGAGCCCTTGAAGAGCAGAGCCGGTCGGTCGGGCCACCGGCCGGCGGCCTCTCGCAGATAGTCAGTGAGGCTTCGGTTTGGATAGGGCTCCAGCGTCGACGGGACTCCATCGTCGTAGTTTGCGATCCATTTGGGTGCGGTCATTGCAGCCTCCATCGATCTTCAGCTACTGTTGGCTGTCGCTCGAGCGATTCGGTGCGGCAGCGATAGTATTGCTGACTAAAGAATGCTTCACCTTTGAAGGAAGCGCTGTACGTATGGCTACGTAGTAATTCGGATGTTTACCTGGCGGACACTTTCATGACCGGCGTAACCGGACTGCACCACGTCACCTGCATCGCTGGCGACGCACAAGACAACGTCGACTTCTACTCGGGCGTGCTCGGCATGCGCCTTGTCAAGAAAAGTGTCAACCAGGATTCACCGGGCACATACCACCTCTTCTATGCTGACGGCGAGGGGCATCCCGGAACCGATATCACCTTTTTCCCGTGGCCGGAGATGCCTCCCGCCAAGCCGGGTGTCGGTTTGGCGATGGAAGTCTCGCTCGCCGTTCCGCTCGGCAGCATCGACTACTGGGGCGAGCGGTTGGCGGACTACCATCTCGTCCTAGATGAGATCGAGGCCAGACGTGGCACTTCGGCGCTCCCGTTCACCGATCCGCACGGGCTGCCTCTCGTACTGCACGAGACCGGTGACGACCGCGACTTCACTCCCTGGAAAGAAAGCCCGATTCCGGCAGAAAAGCAGATCCGCGGACTGCACTCGGTCCGCCTGTGGCAGCGTGACCTTGCACTCACGTCCAGCTTCCTCACCGGGGTCCTCGGATTCGTGGACATTGGCGCGGAAAACGAGTGGTTCGGTTTCGAGATAGGTGGGGGCGGCTCGGGGCGATACCTCGAGATCCGCGAGATTGCCGACGCTGATCGTGGAAGGTGGGGAACTGGCGGCGTTCACCACGTTGCGTGGCGCGTACCCGATGACAAGACGGAGCTGGAGATGCGCGAGCGGATCGATCGAGCGCGCCGCCGTCCGACCGAGGTGATCGATCGTTTCTGGTTCAAGTCGGTCTATTTTCTCGAGCCCGGCGGGGTTCTGTTCGAGATCGCCACCGACGGACCGGGCTTCGCCATCGATGAGGATCCAGCCTCTCTGGGAGAGCACCTCGTGCTCCCCCCTTGGCTCGAGTCCCACCGCGGCGAGATCGAGGCGGCATTGCCCCCGATCAAGCCGCCGGCGGAATCAGGCGCGCGGCTGTAGCTCGCTCGCCGACGCGCGCGCCGAGGTCTGGCTCGCGGTCCTTTGTCGCCACCGTCTGAGCGTCGGGACATCCTTCGCGAAGCGCCGTGCAAGGAATCCCGGGAAGTGCATGGATCGCAGCTTTCCTTCGACCAGGGCTGTCATTTGCTCCAAGGTGATGTTCGGCTGAGTAAAGGCTCCCTTGCTATAGCAGTGACTGCAATACTCGCTGCTCAGGCTTCCGTCCGCATTGGTTCCACCGCCGCGCGGGTCCTTGCTGAGCGGCATTCCGCAGCTCTGACACGCTGGTCCTTTTGGTCTGAACACGATCCACCTCCTATTGTGCGCGGGTGCCCGTCGTGTTTAGAACGAGAACAGAATCCGCCGACTTCACCTTATAGTGTGCGGTAGTGCTGCCCACCATGCTTCCATTCTGAAGTCGTGAGACACCGTTGGTCGTGACCTGGACTCCTTTGCGTCGCACGCTCGCGTACGGGCCGGCGGCCAATATGATGCTATCACCATCGACAGTGACTTTCACCGGGACGGGTGTTGCCCGCCCAGGAAATGTCATGGTCCAGCCCGACGTGTTCGCCGTCGCAGTCAACACGTAGGTCGTCGCGGATGTGTCTCCGCTTGTCGGAACCGACCGCATGTTCCACTTGCCGGCGACGTCGGCCAGGTTGATGGGGGCCGGAGCCGCGGCGGTGGTGGTGGAAGTGGTCGTAGAGGACGCCATGGCGCTGGTGCTGTCTACCGAGGCGCTCTCTTTCTTCGCGCATCCAGCGAGGACCGCTGCGCAGCAGCAGATCGCGATGCGGGTGGTGCGGTGCGGAGTGAACATACAACCCCCGTTTGATGTGACGGACGGCTTCCCTCGGCGTAGTGCCGATCCATTCGAACGTACGGCCAGCCCGGGTTGGCGGCAAGTGACGAACCGTCCGCCGCGCTGTCAGCGCAATCGCCTCCTTTTTCGCACTTTCGCCCAGGCCCCGAGCCCTGCGACCAGGACGGCAAGAATCGTCCACCCGATTGGCCCGAGGAATTGGTGGATCCTCGTAAAGTTCGCGCCGAGGATTCTACCCGCGACGGCGAGCGCAGTGCACCAAAAGAGGGTGCCGATCAAATTCGCGAGCAGGAAGAGTCCGACGTTCATTCGTGCGACTCCAGCCGGTATGGAGATCAACCCGCGCACTCCTGGCACCACCTGGGCGATGATCACGTCGACGAAACTGTGGCCTGAGAAGCGGGCAGTCGCCCGCTCGAGATCCTTTCCGCGAACACGCGTCCACCGGCCGTATCGCTCCAGCCATCTCTCCGGCCGCTCCTCACCCACCGCCCGACCCGCGTAGTACAGCGGAAGGGCACCGAGCACCGAACCGATAGTTCCCGCGACGATGACGCCGGTAAGGGTCATTTTGCCTTTTGCGGTCAGAAATCCCGCCAACGGCATGATCAGCTCTGACGGGAGGGGCAGGAAGACGTTCTCGATCGCCATGAGGATGGCGACCCCCCAGTAATTCAGGGCGCCGACGAGATGGGCGATCCAGGGAAGCATGGAGTGAGTTGGACCGCGCAATCCCTCGGCCACTCACTCCATGCAAAACCGGGCCTGGTACTTATTCGAACCCGGTAGAAACGATCGTTCGCGAACTGGCTAGTTGCGGACGCCCCTCAGATCGGAGCGCAGCTCGTCGGTGATGAGATTCGAAGAGTAATCCATCAGCTGGTTGAGAGCACCCTGAAAGTCGGCAACGCTGACGCTTCCGAGCGTGCTTGCGGTGATGACTGACCCAGGGATCGGGCTCGAACTCTGGACGTACGGCGTGAGGCGGTCCCGGCCGTGGATGCTCACGTTCCAGATCTCGCGGCCAGTGCGGCGATCGATCAACACTGCTTCAGCATAGGTGAACAGATATGCCGCTTCGTCGGCCTTGGCATTGATGCCGAATCTCTGCATTCGAACTTCCATCAAATAGTCGGCCTGGTTCTCGTCCGTGATGGGGCGTGTGCCGAGGTATCTGCTGGCGCGCTGGAGCGTGCGCTGGGCGAGAACCGCTGGTATGTCGATGCGCGCGGTGGCGCTGTCGAGGCGTGCGCTCGCGCGGCGCCCTTCGCGCTCGCGCACGACATCGGCGCCGGCTCTCACGACGGCTTCGATCGGGTTCTGCGAATTGCTGAGATCGTAGTAGCTCGTCAGCAGCACGGGAGAAGGCGGTGCAATGTAGACCACCGCCAGTGTCCGGCTGGCAAAAGGATACTCGGCGAGGTGATGTCCACCGCCGCAGCCAACGAGAGCTGCCACGATCGAGCAGGCGCCGGCAAGGGCGCGCGCTCCGTTACGATTGGGACGCAGTGAAGACGTACTCATTTGATTTTCCTTTGCAGGTAGATGCGAGCAGCGGCGGCCACGATGGGCCGCCGCTTGACTCACTACCTAGACGACAGGCAGGCGCGAGTGGTTACGCGGGAATCCGCTATTTCGAACCCTTGTACGTGACCTTCCAGACTCGTCCACCCTGGTCGTCAGTGATATAGATGGCGCCGTCGGGTCCCAGGGTGAGGCCTGCCGGGCGGTGCGCCGCGCGGTCCGGCTGCTTTACCGCGCCGGCGAAGCCATCGGCAAAGATCTCGTACTTCGCGGGATCAACCGGCTTTCCTCCCGCGAAGGGAACGAACACCACGCTGTATCCCCCTTGAGGCCCAGGCGCGCGGTTCCATGAGCCATGGAACGCGATGAAAGCCCCATCCTTGTAGTGGGCGGGGAACGACGAGCCGGAATAAAAGACCAGGTCGTCGGGCGCCCAGTGAGCGGGGAAGTATGCCTCTGGTCCCCTCTTCGTCCCGCAGTCTCCAACAGCTTTGCCGCCGTCGCCGCCGTACTCTGGTGCGAGAACGAGCTTCTGCTGCTGCCCGTCGTAGTAGCAGGTTGGCCATCCATAGTCGCCGCCCTGCACGATCTTCAACAGCTCCTCGGCGGGCTGATTCTGTCCCTGCTCTGTGGTGTATAGCTTCGGCCAGTTGTCAAAGAGCTGGTCGCGTCCGTGCTGAGTCGAATAGAGCTGTCCACCAGGATCGAGGGCCATCCCGACCGCGTTCCTGATGCCGGTCGCGTACCTCTCAGCGGGGGAGAACCTCTGGTTCGTTTTGTTCGCGGCGTAACGCCAGATCCCGGCGCGCGTCCGGAGCTCAGTGCAGGGTTTGTGGCCCGGCGATTCGAGTGTGCGGTTCTTTATCTGGCACGAGTTGGTCGCCGAGCCGATGTCCATATACATGCTGCCGCTGGCATCGATCGCGAACGGGTGCATCGGATGATCGCCGCTGGCGGGAAGTCCGCCAACGATCGTCTCCGAAGTGGCCGATGTAGGAGTCATGCTGTCGGTCGAAATCGCGTAGCGTACGATCCGCTTCGTGATAGTGTCGCCTTCTTCGGCGTAGAGCGCTCCCTTGTAGATGCCGATGCCGGTGCCGCCACCATTCTTGTGCTGCGTGTCGGGACCGAATCGCCTGATGATGTCGGCCTTCCCATCGTTGTTGGTATCGCGCAGCGCAACGAGGAATCCGCCCGGATGCGTCGGGCCCTGGTAGTATTTGCCACTCCAGGTGTTGACGTACACGTCCCCGTTGGAAGCAACGACGATGTGCCTGGCGTGGCCGATCGTGTCGGCAAACACGGTCGCGCAGAAGCCGTTGGGTAAGGTGATCCCCCCGTTGTCCGTTGCGCACGCGGCGGTGCTCACCGTCTGCGTGCTGCCGACGCCTGTAGAGTCGGAGCCCGTCCCTTCGCTTTTGACGCAGGCATTCAGTGCGAGCGCTGCCGCCGCAAAGGCGAACGATTGGCCAGCACGAACCGAGCGCGCGAGCTTCCTTTTGTAAATCATTTCAACCTCTGCGGTGAGACTGTCAGCGTTTGCTGGGTATGCGGCGCCCGCTTACCGGACCGAGGTCGATCATGAGCGCGATCACGAGTCCGGCGACCGGCCAGAACGTCCAATGTCCGCCGAACCAGTTATGGACAGCGGAATACCAGAGCAGCGTCGTGGGCAGGAAGACGAACCCAATGATAGGCCACAGGAGGTTGTCGAAGACGCCGCGGAACCAGTGGGTGAAGAACCAGAGGAGCGCGACCACGAGTCGGGGCGCGGCCAGGGCCATCAGAGTCATGATGCAGGGCATCGGTCAGGATTCCTTGCGCGCTCGGCGCTTCAGAGTGGACGATGGGGAGCTTTCGATGATCCCGATTCTTGGTTCTGCCGCGTGAAGCCCGCTCGCTGTTCTCACGTTCTTCACGGCCTTCCCTCCCGCATGGTTCGTGCGAGACGACGCGGCAAGGTATGGCTATCTCGGCAACGCCGGGGCGTCGCTCCGTCCAGCGAGCAGTTTGGCGGAAAAGCGTTGCGCTTCGGCAATGCGCTCGACCTCGACGGCGATGGCGTCGACTGACTGCTGCAGCTGGTCGAAGCGCTGCTCGAACTGGAATGCGTTCGGGAGTTCGCGCGCCGGCGCTTTCTTGTTCAGTCCTCGAACCAACCACATCACGATTCCGGATAGCGATCCGGCCATACCTACGATGACAACCGCGACTACGGCAAAGTTTGCAACATCAGGATCCATGATGATCTCGAAATTGAATTTTGGATAATTCTATCAAGGTACAGTACGAATCGTGCTGCGGAGAGTTTCTCCAGTTGAAACGACAAAGTGCAAAAGCGAGAAGAGCAAGGTAGGAGGGGCGAGGTGCTGGGTGCGAGGTCGGAGGTAGAAGCGCTCTAACGCCCGGAATCAGCTGGATGAATGTTACAGCGTGGCGAAAGACGCGCATCTACACAGTGAGCACCGCTCGAAGCGTTCGCAAGGATATGATGCCATCGTAATTGGACTCGGCGCGATGGGGAGCGCGACGCTATTCCATCTCGCGCGCCGAGGTCTTCGCGTTCTCGGACTCGAGCAGTTCTCGCAGGGACATCAGCTCGGCTCCTCGCACGGTGACAGCCGCATCATTCGCGAGACCTACTTCGAGCATCCGCTGTACGTCCCGCTGGTCCAGCGAGCGCACGAATTGTGGCGGGAGCTGGAGGAGACAGGCGGGACATCTCTGATGAACATCACCGGTGGGCTCATGATCGGCCCGAGCGACGGAACGGTGGTCACCGGCACGTTGCGAAGCGCACGCGAGCACCAGCTCCCGCATGAAGTCCTGACTCCGGCGGAAGTGCACGAACGATTCCCCGCGTTTCAAATCGAGACGCACCTGGTTGCGGTGCTCGATCCGCGGGCGGGCTATCTTGACCCGGAGGCGTGCAACAGAGCGCATGTCGAGGCTGCGCGCGCTGCAGGTGCGGACGCACACTTCGACGAGCCCGTGCTCGAGTGGACACCGGAAGGTGAAGGAGTGCGGGTACGCACTCGCGCCGGGACCTACACGGCGAATCGCCTGGTACTTGCAGGTGGCGGGTGGAACAACGGTCTGGCGAACGAGCTCCGGTTGCCGCTCACGATCGAGCGTCAATCGGTATTCTGGCTCGAGCCCGGTGGACCGCGGGAGTCGTACGAGGCGGAGCGCTTTCCGATCTACGCGTACGAATACAAGAGCGGCCACATCTGTTACGGCTTCCCCCGACTTCCTCGAGGAGTGAAGGCGTCGGTGATGCACTCCGGAGATACGGTGCGCGACCCCGGCACCGTCGAGCGCACGGTCAATGACGCTGAAGTAAAGCCGTTGCGCGCTGCGTTGCGTCCGGTGCTGCCGCAACTTGCGGAGGCGCCCGTCCGTGAGAGTGGTGTGTGCCTGTTTACCAACACGCCCGATCACGACTTCATCATCGATTTCCATCCGCTCCACCCGCAGGTGTTGATCTCGAGCCCGTGCTCGGGGCACGGATTCAAGTTCGCGAGCGCGATCGGCGAGCTGCAAGCGGAGCTTCTCACGACGGGGAAATCGGGATTCGACCTGTCTCCTTTTCGAATAAAAAGGTGGCCCGCCGATCACCCACTTACTGGCATCGGCGCACCTCCGATCGCTCAGTGAATTCGACTCTCCCGCTTCTGATGGGAAGTCGCGCAATGTCGACTGGCTGAGTGAACGCTTCCGTAACCACGCAGTTGAGGGGCGAAATCGAGCGGATAGTCACATTGATTCCGCCATTGGCGGCCTCGTTCGCTCCGTCGATCATGATTCCATAGCCACCGGTTGAATGAGCGCCAAGTGCCGCGACGAGAATCATCTCGCGTGAGAAGTCTACTACGGGCAGCGGAGGAACTTCGGAGAATCGGCGCCAGACATCGTTCCATTCGATCTGCCAGCTGACCGCGTCGCGGATCGCAATGCGGTCCGGCTTGTCGAGCCCACTGTAAAAGGCAAATGAGTAAGGCTCCGATCGAAGGCGAACGACTGGAACGTTCGCGCCAGGTTCACCTGGCGGGGAGGCGGCGTCAGAGCAAGCCCACGCTCCAAGGACCGCGGCCAATGCAACGGTACCACATCTAACAACGCTGTTCATGTTCCCTCCGGTTAGGTTGTTTGGCTCTTTCAAGCTCCTCGTGTCGTTGCAAACAAAGTGCAACGACACGGAAGAGCCGTATCTAATGTTGAGTTGCGCGGCCGATCTCCTTTCCGGTAAGCCTTTGGTTTGACTCGTCCCTCTAGAACTCCAGCTTCGAGATATACGCGTAATCTCGCCGCGCACTCTCGACCGGAGTGGTCGGATACGACTCCTGCTCGACGTACAGGAACTTGTCGTCGATGTGATCGATGCTCGCGAGCAGACGTCTGAAGTCGATGATGCCCTTTCCGAGCTCCGCGTCATGGTCAGCGCCGATAGCCGGAGCGTCCTTGATGTGAAAGAGCCAGTACCGCGAGCCAAAGCGCTTCCAGTAGTCGAACAGATCAGCGCCGCCTAACACCAGGTTTCCAGTGTCGAGCTGCAGTCGCACATAGGCGGGGTCCGTGCGTTCCGCGATCACGTCGTAAGGAACGACGCCGTCGATCTTTTTGAAATCGATGGACTCGTCGTGAAAGGCGATCCGAATACCGCTCGGGAGCGCACGCCGTCCGGCTTCGTTGAGGCGATCCGCCCAGTGGCGGTAGTCGTCGAGAGTCGGTTTTTCGCTCGGAATACTGGCGAGTACGAGGTACTCGTGGCCAAGTATCTTGGCCGTGTCGATCTGGCGATCGAGATCATCGAACGACTCGCCGTCCAGGTGTGTAGATGGCGCACGCAGTCCGTTGCGGTCGAGAACAGCACGCAATCGTGCCGGCGGCATCCCGAAATTGTTCATGGAGCTGAGCAGCTCGACGTCGGTGTAACCAATTTTTGCGATATCGCCGAGCGTGCCTTCGAGATCTCGGCGAGCGTCATCACGCAAAGTGTAAAGCTGAATACCCACTCGACGAAGACGGCGCGGTGTCGCTGTCATGCTGCCCGCTTTCGGAGCGCAGGCGAGCTGCGGCGCAACCGCCGCGAGCCCGAGAGCCGAAATAAAAGCGCGTCGGTTCATCATTACACGCGATCCGCGACAATCGCGGTTCCGTAACAGAGGACCTCGGTCACGCCCTGCATCACTTCGGTGGCGTCATATTGGATTCCGATCACCGCTGTGGCACCAAGCTCATGTGCGTGCTGCAGCATCAGTTCGAAGGCTTCAGCGCGCGTTTTCTCGCACAGCTCCTCGAACAGCGTGATGTTCCCCCCGCCCAGAGTCTGGAGCGATGCGCCGATGGTTCCGAATATGGAACGGGATCGCACTGTCACGCCGCGAACGACGCCCAGCGTTCGAGTAGTACGGTAGCCTTCGATGGCGAACGCCGTAGCGGTCATCGAGTGCGTAATGGGTCGCACGGTCATGCAAATCCTCCATGACTTGGGTTGTCAAAGCGCGTTGGCGATGGTCCAGCGTAAAGGATATTGTTTGGGGCGAACAAATGACAGACTGACGCACTGGCGGGCGCAAACCATCACTCCAGGAGACGCCATGACGAAGAGCAACTTTTCGCGACGGGAATTTCTGGAAATGAGCGCGGCGGCAGCGGGAGGATCGGTTGCAGCGAGAAGCATTCTCTTGAATCCGGAACCGCTCCAGGGCTCCATGAGTTCCGCTCCCAGCGACACTATTCGCTTCGGCATGATCGGCGTCGGCATGCAAGGGTCCGGGCTGCTCGGCACATCCATCACAATCCCGGGAGTCGAATGTGCCGCTGCCGCCGATCTCTACGATGGCCGGCACACGCTCGCCCGCGAAATCGTGCGCCGCGATCTGCCCGTTACCCGGCGCTACCGCGAGCTTCTGGACAACAAGAACATCGACTGCATCGTAGCGGCGGTGCCGGATCACTGGCACCGGCAAGTGGTGATCGATGCCGTGAGCGCGGGGAAGGACATCTACTGCGAGAAGCCGATGTCGCATAGCGCCGCTGACGGCGTCGCGATGGTGGATGCGGCCAAGAAGAGCGGCCGCATCGTGCAGATTGGGTCCCAGCGCGTCAGCTCCCAGATTTGCGCGAAAGCGCGCGAGATGGTTTCAGAGGGGATGCTCGGCGATCTCATGCTCGTCGAAGGATGGCTGGGCCGGAACGATCCGACCGGAGCGTGGCAATATCCACCGCCGTTCGATCTCTCTCCTCAGAATCTCGATTGGGACACGTGGCAGGGGACCGTGCCCAAGCGGCCGTTCAATCCTCTGGTGTTCGCGCGCTGGCGCTGCTGGAAGGAATACGGCACCGGCGTCGCGGGAGATCTGCTCGTGCATCTGATCAGCGGCATGATGTTTATGCTGGGTATTAATGAGCCGCCGAAGCAGGCGTTTGCCGTTGGTGGGATCCGTCACTGGAAGGACGGTCGGAACATGCCGGATGTGCATTCCACCGTTTACTACTACGGCGAGCTTCCGGTTTACATGCGGCTCAATCTCGCGACCGACATGCCGGAGACTTATCGCATTCAGGGATCAAAGGGGCTTCTGGAAGTGACCGGGACGAGCCTGACCTACTCGCCGCAAAGCGGCAAGAATTCGTACCCGAGTTACTATACCGGGAGCTTCCCGCGCGCCATGCGTGAGGAGTACCTGAAGAAATGGCACGAGGAGAACGATGCGAGACTGGCGCGGGAGGCGATGTCGGAGACCTCGCTGACTTTCAGCGGGCCCCACTTCGACGACATCAGGCCGCATCTATCGACTTTCTTCAACGCAGTGCGATCGCGTAAGCCGGTGGTCGAGGACGTAGTCTTCGGTCACAACGCGGCGCTCGCCTGTCACATGGCGAACGAGTCGTACTTCCGGAGAACCGGAGTCACCTGGGACGAGGCCACGAAGACCATCAAGGGCTGACTCTGGCTACGACGAGAACGACTCTGCCAAGAGCTACGGCTCACGAATTCCCGTCAAGGTAGTCCCGCAGCCACTGCGCGAGCGCGGCGAATTCCATCTTGCGCCGTTGAATCTGTTCCGGTCTTTC
>JBGQIT010000027.1:0-13922 GCA_041498575.1 Gemmatimonadaceae bacterium | reverse complement strand
CTCGACAGTTTGTGCGCGGCGTTGCTCGCACGAGACAGTACGGAGATACAGCGGCTTCTTGCACTTCCGGCGGCGCGAGATCTACCCCGCCGAGTGCGTGAGGAGGCTGTCGCGATTTCCCGCGCCGGTAATCGCAGCTTCATGGCGCCGATTCACTCGCTCCACTTTTATTACAAGCTCACTCACATGGTCGACGAGTCGAGCGATCCGATCTTCGGAGATGCTTCGAAACAGAGCGAAGCCGAAGGCGGACAGATCGAGCTGCCCCTCCGCAAAGTAGGAAACGGCGGCCGCTAAAACGCTCTAGATGAGCGCGCGAAGCGAATTCTTTTTCCTCATCGCTTCGTTCCAGATATCGCCAATCTTTTCAAAACGCTCGGCCGCGTTGCCGAGATGGAAATCGTGCGGGTCCAGGTCATCCCTCAGTTCGGTCCACTTGAGTGGAGTCGAGACCGTCGCTCCGGGTTTCGCTCGAACGCAATAGGGACCGGCAACCGTCTTCCCTTGAATATTCTGCAGGTAATCGACGTAAACCGTTGCGGCTCCACGCGCTTTGACAGAGCGCTCGATCGTTGCCTCCTTCGGATGCGCATCCGCCACTTTCGTCGCGATCATCTGGGCGACGAGGGTCGCCGCCTCGTTTGGTGTTTTGGGCGGCAGCGGTAGATAGATATGCAACCCAGTCGCTCCGGAAGTCTTGATCGCGGCGTGGAGGCCGAATCCATCAATCACTTCCTTTGCCCAACGCGCGATCTGAACGACGCGAGCGAAGTTTGCGCGCGGCCCGGGATCAAGATCGATGATCGTGTAGTCTGCGTACTCCAGCGACCCGACCCGCGAATGCCAGGGATCGACGGAGATGGCGCCGAGCTGGATCGTGTAAAGAAGGGTTAGCAGATTGCCGCCGACGAACCGTCGCTGCTTCTCTCCCCCAGCGGCCTCTATCACTTCGACCCGGACCTCGGGCGGCGTAGTCTCCGACGCGTTCTGCTGGTAGAAACTTTCCCCATCGATTCCATTTGGGAATCGTTTGAGAACGAGCGGGCGATCCCTGATCGTCGGAAGGATGAAGTCCTCGATGCGCGTGTAGTAGCGCATCACGTCGCCCTTGGTGTACTTCTCCTTCGGAAAGAAAACCTTGTCCAGGTTGGAGATCTTGAGCGTTTTTCCACCGCCGAAGTCGAGAGTTCCGTCTCCGCCGGCATCCTCGATCGCCGAGAGCTGCCCCATGATGGCTTTCTTATCGACTCTTTCGAGCGGTTTGACGGACTTGGCCCGAGAGGGCCGGTCTTTGGGGGCCAAAGTTTGGGTTGCGACTTTTGCCCGGGCGGGAACGTTCAGCCGGGCCTGGCGCTTCGCGATCACGTCGCCCCGAATTGTTTTTCGTTGCACGCTCGGAGGCTCGATCTCGACATCCTTTGCGGCCTTGTCATCGCGGACGCCAACGAAAATGGGCTGTCTCAAGCGACGATCGGCGGTCCATTCGCTGAACTTTACTTCTACCACGACTTCAGGCTTGACCCAATGAGCCTTCTCACTGGTCTTTGGGGTTTCTTCAAATGATGATGTTTTCCGCTCCAGGGGCTTGAGGCGCTTGTACATATCGTTCAGGCTCTGCCGGGTGAACCCTCCCCCTGTGGCTCCGACGTAAATGAATCGGTCACCGTCAAAGTAGCCGAGCAGCAATGCCCCGATTTTCTCGCGACTGTTGCGCGGCTCCGTGTAGCCGCCGACCACGAACTCTTCCCGGAACTCGATTTTGAGCTTGAGCCATGACTTTGTCCGTTTTCCCGGCTCGTAGCGGGAATCCATGCGCTTGGCCATGATGCCCTCCCACCCCTGCCGGCGGGCCTTCTCGAGCATCTTTTTGCCATCGCCCTCGACAGACTTGGTGACGCGCAGGTAGGTCGATGTGCGTTTACCAACACGCGTCAGCAGCCGCGCGCGCCGCTCAGTCCATGGCTCCCCGATCAGAACATCGTCGCCGTCCATGAGAATATCGAAGAGAATAAGCGCGGCGGGCGTCGCAGCCGAATATCGCGCAATTAACTGCGATTGCTTGACGTTTATGCGGCTCTGCAGCTCCTGGAATCTCGCGGGCTCTCCGTCGACGAGCGCCACGATCTCGCCGTCAAGGACCATTGCACGCTTGGTCCGTGACGCGAGCTTCTTCAGGGCTGAGACGATCTCGGGGAACTGCTCCGCTTTGTCCTTGCCGTTCCGGGTAATGAGCTTTACTTCGGTCGGCGTCGCAAAAGCGAGAACACGGATGCCATCGTATTTGGGCTCGAAAGTCCAACCTTTGCCTGGAATCTCGGTGCCGATACTCGCATACATCGGCTCGAGAGACTTGAATGAAAGCTTTGGGTGAGATGATGCTGTCCCGACTTTCTTCGGCTGCGACAATGTCACGCCCGCTTTCTTCCGCTCGCGGTTGCTGTTCCAGACTTTGCTTTTTCCAGATGTAATCTCTTCCATGGTTCGGTTCGTATCTACCGATGTCATATTCGCCGCAACAACGTCTCCACTACTCGCGAATTCGTCGCGGTGCTTGATGAGAAGCCACTGGGGCTTGGAGGACGATGAGCCATCACGCGCGAACTTCATGCGAATGAGGGCGTACGAGCCGTGCAGTCTCTCGCCATAGAAGGTGATCTTGAGATCCCCTCGTCTCAACCCTTCACGAATCGCGTCGTCCTCTTTGTCGGGAGACGTGGCGGTGTCGGCGGAGTACGTTCCTCGATCCCAGAGCATGACGGTCCCACCGCCGTATTCGCCCTGCGGAATCGTACCCTCGAACGTGTTGTAGTCGATCGGGTGATCCTCGACCTGCATCGCCAGACGCTTCACCGATGGATCGAGACTCGGGCCTTTGGGAACGGCCCAGCTTTTCATCACTCCGTCGAGCTCGAGCCGCAAATCGAAGTGGAGTTGACGGGCGGCGTGCTTCTGTATGACAAATCGAAGTCGTCCCGGCCGGGCGGGAGCGGATGTCACTTCTCCAGACGGCTCCTGCGTCCGGCCGAAGTCCCGCTTCCGCCGGTACTCGGTGAGCTGGGCGCGGGCACGCCCCTTTGGACCGCTACTCGTTTTGACGGCCATGGCGTTCTAGGCGGTCTTTGCCTTCTTCGCCTTCGCGGGTTTACGAAGGGCGGCGACGGATTTTCGTTTTGTCCTCGTAGCGCCCTTCTTTCCGCTGCCTTCCTCGAGGCTTGCGCGCAGGCGCGACATCAGATCGAGCACTCCGCTGTCGGGGGCCTCTCCTTCCGGCTCCTCAAGCTTGGGCTTCTTCCCCTTCATCTTCGCCTTGATGATTCTCATCAGATTCGCCCGATATTCGTCGGTGTAGCGACTTGGGTCGAAGGGTTCGGCCAGGTTCCCGACGAGCTGCTCCGCCATCTTCAGTTCCTGAGGGCGAACGGCGTCGCGACTCGGGAAGTTGAAATCGCTCGCATCGACGAGCTCGTTGGCAAATCGCATGATCTCGAGCACGAGTGCATCGCCAATGACTTTTACGCCAACGAGGTGCTGTGTCTGGCGGATGATGATCTTGCCGATTCCGACGGACCCAGTCTGGCGAATGGCTTCGCGCAGCAGTGCGTACGGTTTGTCGCCGCCCTTGCCGGGAACGAGATAGTACGGAGTCTCGAAGTAGCGGGGGTCGATCTCGCCTTCCTTCACGAAATCGAGAATATCTATCGTCCTCGAGTGTTCGAGCGCGGCCGCCTTGAAATCGGCGTCATTCAGGACAACGAATTTCCCTTTTTCGTATTCGTAGCCCTTCACGATCTCGTTCCAGGGGACCGGTTCTCCCTCCTTCTCGCAGATGCGCTCGTACTTGACGGGAGAGAGATCTTGCTCGTGGAGGAGCCGGAAGCTGATATGGTCCGCTCGAACCGCGGTCTTGAGCTCGACCGGAATGTTGACGAGTCCAAATGTCAGCGAGCCCTTCCAGATTGCGGCCATCCGAACCTCCAGTTCCGAGTCAACTACCGGAAGATTGCATGAAAGCAAATCAAATGCCGCCTGTGGAAAACTTTTTTGGTTGGCATGGATGCAAAAAAGCCCCGCCAAGCGGGGCTTTTTCTGGAATGGAAGCGAAAGTTGTCAGGGTGCTTTCGTGACGTCCGCGGCCTGAGGTCCCTTTTGACCCTGAACTACTTCGAACTCCACCTTGTCGCCCTCAGCGAGAGATTTGAATCCAGACCCACTGATCGCGCTGAAATGGACAAAGACGTCCGGACCACCCTCGCGTGAAATGAAGCCAAATCCCTTGGCGTCGTTGAACCATTTGACCGTTCCAGTGATGCGTGCCATTGAACTAATCCTCTCCCCCGTAGGGCAATCTGTGGAGCGTCTACGAATGGCTAGCGACCGTGAAAAACACGCATCGCTTCGCCGGACTTTCGCGTGACGCACTAACCATCCGGCAGCCGCAGAGGAGGGCAAGTTTTGTGCAAGAGGCCTTTTGACTCTAGGCCGCCCCAGCCACGTAATGTGCTGATCGTCCGCAGCTCTTGCAGCGGAGAGTCACGTGCGTATAGGGTGGCGGGGGAATCTTTAGCGGGTCACGCTCAATGGATCCAGCGCACGAGGGGCAGCTTAACGGAGATCCGCTGCGGTCGTTGCTGATGAGAAACAGGGCTTGGGCGGGATTGTACGCGTTCGGACGTGGCTTGCGCATGAGCTCTCCAGTACTTCGACACGGCGCTGCGCGGTAGGCGTCGCATAGTGAGGTGGACGTTCTTGACGGCTATCCATTGAGAAGAAACGCCATCCAGATTCGCGAGCGGATCTGCGTGGGGCTGGCCCTCGGCTTTCTTACCGCCTGTGGCCCGCATGCCCACATACCGCTCCGACCGGCCAATCTGCCAGACGCCCTTGCACCTACGGATAGCGGAGCACTCCTGGCACGGCGCCTGGCACCGGTCTTATACCTGCAACGGGACGAAACGTTCCCGCTCGAACGGGTGGTAGCCGTTCTCCACCCCATCCGGCGGGTAATCGCCTACCATTTGCTGTGGCGGGACGACGTCCATGGATCGTGGATTCCGTTCACAGTTCCGACTGACGAAGAGGTCCTATGGGTAGGCTACGACTCGACTTACGCCCCTACCGACGTCTGGACTTACTGGCACGGACAGATCCTTCATGCTGCGTGGCCCCGATCCCAGGTTGCGATCGATGTCCAGTGGGGAAAACATGGCAGCCTCCCCCGAAACGTCCGGCAAAGCGACCTTCCCAGACCGCAGACCCTCAACTTTTTCTACGCCATGACGATCTTCGGGGAGCCCGACATCGTGCTCGGAGACGTTACGCGGAAGGGACCGCTTTGTTTCTGCCACGGCTACCGTAGATACCGGCAGTTCACGCGGCCGATCGTCCTCGCCGACAGGCTGGACGCCATCGTGAGGACCGAAGATCCAAAGCCTACCCTTCTGCAGGTATTCGGCAGCAAATACTCGAACAAACACCGCTGGCCATAGACGAAAAAGCTCCGGCGGGAGCGTCCCGCCGGAGCTTTTAATTCCGTACTTCCCAGTCAGCCCCGTTTCAATTACTGGCGAGCCGAGGCGGAAACAGAAGCCGCCTGCTCCCGCTGAGCGATGAGGAAGAGATCCTTCTGCGACGCGCTCTGCTTGAGGACCTGCAGCGCGTGCATCAACTGATTGTCTTCCGGTACGCTGCGCCGCTTGGCGGTGGAGTCACCGAATGCCAACCGCGCGACGGTGTTGCCAAGCAGTCGGTCGATCTCTGAACCAGCCTGCTCGTACTGTGCGTGATCGATCGTGACTCCCTTCGCCTGAAGGCGGCGGTAGAACTCTTCGCGCCACGCCGGCAGCACCGTAAAGTCAGGGCGAACAGTTTTCTTCAGCTCGAGCGAGTAGTCCATGAGCGTCGCTCGTACGTCAGTCGTCTTCGGAGCGAACGCGTTGAACACTTTCTGCTCCGCCGTCGTCAGCGTGTCGGGACGCACGATGATGTCGGGAGTGATAGCTCCACCACCGTATACGATGCGGCCGGCATCCGATTTGAACGCAGGGCGCGAGCGGCGAGCCGAATCAGTCTCGAGAGAATCGGGCATCACTTCCACGAAATCGCCATTCGGAAGAAGCTTGCGTTCCTTCTGGATGGAGCGGCCATTCGGAGTGTACCACTTGGCAGTCGTCATCTTGAGCGCGTAACCGCCTTCGAGCGGGAAGACCGACTGCACGAGGCCCTTCCCGAACGAAGTCGTCCCGACAATCAGAGCCCGGTCGTGATCCTGTAGAGCACCAGCGACGATCTCTGAAGCCGAAGCGCTTCTCCCATCAGTGAGAAGAACGAGTGGAATCGTCGGCGCGACTGGATCATCGGTGGCGACGAAACTCTGATTCTCGCCATTGCGGGCGCGGATACTCGAGATCTGCAGCCCCTTCTTGAGAAAGAGGTTGCTGACGCTCAGCGACTGATCGAGGATGCCGCCGGGATTTCCGCGCAGATCGATGACGATTCCCTTCGCGCCCTGACGTGAGAGACGGGTAATCGAGCTCTCGAGCTCGTCTCTCGCGCTCTCGTTGAACTGGAGGATCGGGATGTAGCCCACCCTGCCGTCGAGCATGATCGCGTAAGGAACGGCTGGAATATTGACGACGGCGCGAGTGAAAGCGATCGGTATCAGCTCAGGCACGCCGGGCCGGGAGAACTTGACCAGGACCTTGCTGCCGGGATTTCCCTTCAACGCATCGGACGTCTGTGAGACGGTCCAGCCGCGAATGTTGGTCGTGTCGATGAAGTTGATTCGATCGCCTTCCTGCACGCCTGCCTGCTCCGCCGGTGTATGCGGGAATACGCGCTGCACGGTGATGAAACCCTGCGTCTCGGCGATCTCCATTCCGATGCCCGCGTAGCGTCCGTTCGTCTGCGCGTTGAAGGTGGAAAGCTCCTTCGGGGAGAGCAGGATGCTGTAAGGATCGTTCAGCTCGTGGACGAGTCCGCGGGCAGCTTTCTCGTAAAGAGTCGCGGCGTCGACGGTATCGACGAAGCGGCTGGACACGATGTTGAGAACCTGGTCGAGCAAACGAGCCCCTTGCTGGCTCTCGTGCTGCTGAAATACGAAGCCGCCGGCCAACAGCGGAATCAGAGCGAGGCCGAAAAGCAGGCTTTTTCTGGGTCGAGACATACGGCTCTAGGTAAAGAGAAGAGGGCGTTAACCTAATAGATACGCCTTCGGTAAGTCAGTTGTTCCTCATTTGACGCACAAAAGGCACCAGCGGAACATCTCGCTCAAGGAACACGGGAGGCAAGTACGTAATCCACGAGCCAGTCCCGGTTCAGCTGTCTGAACGTCGCGTCGCGAAGGAGGCCGGCCGCCAGCAGCATCTCGTGAGCAGGCTGGAGCACTCGTTGCAAATGGGAGGGATACCGCTGGGTCAGAGGCAGCTGCTCGGCGAGGGCAGCGAGGGGTACTCTCCAGGTTACCATTCCCTCTTCTCTCGCTACTTCGAGCAGGCGGTAGAGCCGTCTGGCCACGGGATTGGTGAGCGACATGTAGTGCATTGCGGAAAGCGTCACGGTGTGTCCCGCCGCGATGTTCGCGCGGATCACGGGACCGATCGTGACGTGGGCGTCGCCGGGTTCCGACGCCGCCAGCACTGGAAACAGGGTGAATTGCTCGCGCTCGGCCAAGCGGCGACGCGCGATGGAAACCGAGGATAGAATCGTGAAGCGTCCTTCTAGCGGCTGTCCTTCTTTTGCCGCAACGTACACTCCGCTCGACTCGAGAGTTGTCCGCTCGAGTCTCGTCAGAGCGGATCGAAGCTGCTCGTACGTTCTGCCGTCGACACGCCGACCGATGGAACGCAGAAAGGCGTGGAGCGTAAAGCTTATCACTCCATCTTCGGGAGCTCCCGCCTCGTGGTAACGATGCAGGAGCTCGATGTACACGTCCTGATCGAAGGTTCCGGGCAGGCGGTCGCCTGGACTGGGGAGAACACGCCACCGGCCACCGCTCTCTGGAGAGAAGGAAATTGCCGTGTCCTCGGCGGAGTCGCTCAGTCGGAAGATTGGGAGCGATTCAAGGGAACGGTCGAGAACGATAGCACGCGTCGCGATTCGCCGACGGGCCACGAAGGTCATGCAGAGAGAATATGACACTGATCAAGTACATCGCAATCGCGGCGCTCGTTCTGTTCGGGCTGATTCTGGCTCTGATCGGCATTCTGTCGGTGACGCACGACACACCGGTTACGAGCGTAATCGCGGAAGGCGACAAGGACGGCCCGCCGAGCGTCGAGGATCCCCTGTTTCCCCGGACCATCGAACTGTTTACGGGAACACACATCGACCCCGGCAACAGCGTTCAGATACTGTTGAACGGAAATGGCACGTATCCTCAATTGTGGAAGGACGTCGCCTCAGCCGAGCATACCGTAACGGTGCAGATGTACTACTCGCAGCCCGGCGCGGTCGCCGATACGATGGCGAAGTATCTGATCGACCGTGCGCAGCACAAAGTGCGCGTGCTGCTGCTGCTCGATGCGTTTGGGTCCCAGCCGCTCAAACGGGAGTGGCGCGACAGTCTCAAGCGCGCCGGCGTCGAGGTCAGGTGGCTGAGGCCTCTTCGCTGGTATACACTGCAGAAGGCGGCCCAGCGTTCGCATGTTCGCGTGGTCGTGGTCGACGGAAAAATCGGCTACACCGGCGGCTTCGGGCTCGCCGACTACTGGCTTGGAGATGGCCATCACGAGGACCAATGGCGCGAGACGAACGTTCGATTCGAGGGACCCACAGTGGGAGCACTGCAGGCGGCTTTTGTCGCGGCCTGGGCTGAGTCGACCGGGGAGCTGCTGACGGGCGACGTGTTCTTTCCAAGGAGCTCTTTCGCCGATGTCGGAGATGTGCAGGCCGGCCTGATGCACAGCATACCAAGCACGGGAAGCACACCAGCGGAAAGATTTCTGGCGCTGTCGATCGCGGGCGCGCGCAAAACGCTCTATATCAGCAACTCATACTTCGTTCCGGGCGAGAGTTTTATGCAGCTTCTTCTCGCGGCAGCAAAAAGAGGTGTAGACGTCCGGGTTCTCACTGTAAGTGATAAAACGGATGTGAAGACGACATGGTACGCGGGGCGGACCTATTACGAGAAACTCCTCGAAGGCGGCGTGAAGATCTACGAGTACCAGCCGACCATGATACACGCGAAGAGCATGGTGGTGGACGGCATGTGGTCCTATATCGGGTCCATGAACTTCGATAACCGCTCGCTATCCTTCAATAACGAGTCGCTGCTGGTGACACTCGACCGCCACATCGGAGCACAGATGGACTCGGTCTTCATGGATGACATAAAGTGGTCCAAGGAGATAAAGCTGGATGAGTTCAGAAAGCGCCCCCTCTCAGGCAAGATTCTCGAGTGGGGGGCGCAGAAGCTGAGGCGCGTACTCTAGAACCCACTCGAGAATCGTCCACGGGCCCGTGATGTGACTGGTAGTCCCTCCATGCTGGCGCGCCTTCATCCCGTCGTACGACGGTGGTTCAAGGAGACTTTCGGCAAGCCGAGCGACCCGCAGCGCGAGGGCTGGCCGGCGATCGCGAGCGGATCCCACACGCTCATACTCGCTCCGACAGGAACCGGAAAGACTCTGGCGGCGTTTCTGTGGGAGCTGAACGAGCTGATCGTTCGCGGAACGAAAGAGCCGCTCTCGAACGTAATTCATCTCCTTTACATCTCGCCGCTCAAGGCTCTCAACAACGACATTCAGAGAAATCTGGAGAGGCCGCTCGCCGAACTTCGTGAGCGGTTTGCGGCAGAAGGAAAGGAGCTCCCCGAGATTCGCATCGCGGTTCGCACGGGTGACACGCCGGCCTCGGCGCGCGCGAGAATGCTTCGAAAGTCTCCGCACATTCTGATCACCACGCCTGAGTCGCTCAACATCATGCTGACGACGCTCAAGGGGCGCGGGATGTTCAGTGGAGTTCGCGCGGTGATCGTCGACGAGATTCATGCGATAGCAGGGACAAAGCGCGGGGCTCATCTGGCGCTGACACTGGAGAGGCTCGAAGCGCTGGTCGAAAGGTCACCCCAGCGCATAGGCCTGTCCGCGACGCAACGGCCACTCGAAGAGGTGGCGCGATTCCTCGGCGGCTGCGAAACCGGCATGTCCGGAACACCAGCATTCCGTCCAGTGACGATCGTCGATTGCGGCATGACGAAGGAGATGAAGATCGCGGTCGAATCCCCCGTGGCCGATCTCGGAAACATCGGCGGCAGCATTTGGCCCGCGGTTGGCCCACTTGTTCTGCGACACATCCGGGCATCCAATACAACGCTGGTGTTCGTCAACAACCGCGCGCAGGCGGAGAAGATTGCGGCCCGCGTCAACGCTCTCGCCGAGGAAGAGATCGCGCTCCCGTATCACGGTTCGCTGGCGAGGGAGCGCAGGTTCGCCCTGGAGGAACGCTTGAAGGCGGGATCTCTCCGCGCTCTCATCACTACCAGCTCCCTCGAGCTGGGGATCGACATCGGGTCGGTCGATCTCGTGATACAGCTGCAATCACCCAAGCGTGTCGCCGCGGCGCTGCAAAGAATCGGGCGCGCCGGCCATACGCTGGGGGTGCCGAGCCGCGGAATACTGGTACCGACTTTTCGCGACGACGCGCTGGAGATCGCGGCGATAGTCGCGGCGATGCGTGCCGGAGACGTGGAGCCTACCCACGTTGTGCAGAACGCGCTCGATGTGCTTGCCCAGGTGATCGTAGCCGCCGTCTCGGTCGATGACTGGCGAAGTTAAGACCTGTTCCAGCTGGTGCGACGAGCCTATCCGTATCACCAGGTGACGCGCGGTGCCTTCGATGAAGTGGTGGCGATGTTGTCCGGGAAATATCCGTCCGACATCGCCGCGGAGCTGGAGCCGCGAATTACGTGGGATCGCGTGAATGACAGGCTCATTGGAAGCCGGGCGGCGCGCATGACGGCGGTCATCTCCGGTGGGACGATTCCCGATCGCGGGTTATATACGGTGAATCTTCCAGATCGCACGCGACTAGGAGAGCTGGACGAAGAGTTCGTGCACGAATCGCGGATGGGTGATGTCTTTCAGCTTGGCTCGTCGACGTGGAGGATTGCCACGATCGAGCATGACCGCGTAGTCGTAACGCCAGCGCCGGGCACGCCGGCGCGGATGCCGTTCTGGCACGGCGAGTACATGGCGCGGTCGCTGATGCTGAGCCATCGCGTTGGGGCGCTGCGCCGCGAGCTGGCTGAGGCTCCGAGCGAGGAGAGACTGGCCACCGAGTATGGCTGTGATGCCGCGACCGCCAACTCGCTCGTGAAATACGTTGCGTTGCAGCGAGCGGCCACGGGAATAGTGCCCGATGACCGAAACATCGTCATCGAGCAATTCAGAGATGAAACGGGTGCCGTCCGGATCGTCATTCACGCCGCGTTTGGCGGAAGAATCAACGCACCATGGGGGATGGCGCTGGCCCAACGGGTGCGCGAGGCGATCAACGACACCGACCTGCAGGTACAGACGACGGACGACGGCATCATGCTGCGACTGCCGGATCTGGGCATGAGCATACCGATGCAATCGTTGCTCGGTCTGTCCGGTGCGGAAGCCGAGCAATTGGTGCTGGAGGAAGTGGGCTCGACATCTCTTTTCGGCGCACGATTCAGAATGAATGCGGCGCGAGCGCTGCTTCTGCCCCGCGGGAATCCCCGGCGTCGCATGCCGCTCTGGCTGCAACGGCTGAAATCGCTCGATCTGCTCCAGATCGTCCGGCAGTTCCCGAGCTTTCCGATTCTGGTCGAGACATATCGAGAAGTTCTGCAGGACGCATTCGACATCCAGGGATTGAAGGAAACACTGGCGGAAATTGCGGCCGGCAATATTCGCGTCCACAGCGTGCAGACAGATTCGCCGTCGCCGTTTGCTGCGAGCCTGCAGTTCGGCTTCGTGATGGACTGGCTATACGGCGATGACACTCCTCGTGCGGAGCAGAGGGCAGCGCTGCTATCGATCGACAGATCACTCCTTGACGAAGTCATGGGTGGCGAAGGGAGTGACGACATCACGCGTGAAGCCATCGATCAGACGCTTTCGGAAAGGCGCGGAACAGCACCGGGCAGACGAGCGCGAACCGAAGACGAACTCGCGCAGCTGATCGACCGGGCTGGTGATCTCACCGGCGACGAGGTGCGATCTCGAATCGCGACGGAGGAGGAAAATGTCCGTGGAGATCCGTTCGCCAAGCTATTGGAGTCCAACCGACTCATTACGATCTGGCTCGGATCCGAAGCGGCGAAGGAATGGCGCTTCATTCTGACGGAAACATATCCGCGTTACGTCTCGGCCTTCGGCTCCGAGCAGTTGTCGAGGGTGCGCGGCACTCCCGAGTTGATCGAGCGGGACGCCGAGGCTGTGATTCCGGACATTCTGCGTCACGCGGCCATAAATGCTTCAGTGGCGCAGCGGGAAATTCTTGCGCGCTTCCTGACACAATCCGGACCGATGACCATTCAGGAAATCCGCGATCGTTATGGATGGCCTCGCGAATGGATCGAATCCCGCCTTACTGAGTGGGAGAGAACCGGCAAGCTGATACGCGGAAAATTCCGGCGTGAGATTCAGGATCTCGAGTGGTGCTCGCGACGGGTGGTCGAGATCGGACGCCGGCGGGCGCTTGCCGCGCTCCGGAAGCAAATCGAGGCCGTAGAGCTTCCGCACTTCGCGGCGTTCATGCAGCGCTGGCAACATCTCGACGAGCGGGACCGGCTCGATGGGCCGGCGGGGACGGCGACGGCTGTGCGGCAACTATATGGTATTGCCCGTCCGCCGGTTGCCTGGGACCGCGACTACCTGCGAGCCAGGGTCAGAGCGTACGATCCGACGACGCTGTCGCAGTTCACAGCTACCGGTGAGCCGGTGTGGGTTGGCGAAGGGAACTACGACCCGGAATCGGGAGCGATACCGCTCGCCCGTGTGTGCTTCTTCGAGCGGGGAACTGGAGCAGTCTGGCTCGATGAGCAACAGGAACCGGTATTGAGCGAGAACGCCAAAACAGTGAGGGCGACGATTGCAGAGGAGGGCGCATCATTCATCGGCGACATTCAGGCAATCACCGGACTGACGGTGCTCGCCGTGCGCGAAGCCGTGCGAGAGCTGGTGGCCTGGGGCATTGTGACCAATGACACGGTCGAAGCAATGCGCGAGATCGCTCGCTGGAAGGCAATGGTGCCGCGTACCGGCGCCGATCCGACGAGCTGGCTGCCGGCTGATTATGCTCCCTCTCCAAATCGGAGATTCACACGAGCCCGTCCGAATGTGAGAAGACTCCCGAAGTGGAGACGGCCGGATCGGCCTGGAGCGGCAGCGAGTGGGTGGACCGGTCGCTGGTCGCTCGTGCGGCGGCGGGGAAACATGGGGCCCCAGCTTCCCGAAGAAGAGAGCGCGGAGAGAATCGCGCGGCAGTGGTTGGCGCGCTACGGCATCGTCTCGCGCGACTGGTGGCGGCGCGAGCGTCCTCCAGTATCGTGGCGGTCGATCTATCGCGAGCTCAAACGTCTCGAGTATCGCGGAGAAGTGCGACGGGGCTACTTCGTTAAGGGTCTTGGTGGCGCGCAGTTCGCTCTCCCCGACGCGGTCGAATGGCTTCGTGCGGTTGCGAGCGAAGACCAATCATCGGCGAGTTTCGTGGTCATGGCGGCGAGTGATCCAGCCAACATCTACAACCTTCGTCTGGAGCTGGTCGACAGGGATGCACTGTCCAGACCGCGCGGATCCGGCGCGCTCCTCGTGACGCGTGGTGGCCGCATCGCGATGGCGGTGGAGGGGCGGGGACGTCGCTTTTCAGCGGCCGACTGGTTATCGCCTGAAGAAATTGTGGCGGCGAAGAAAGCCCTGATCGAGCATCTGCGCGGGGAGAAATCCGCGCGCTAT
>JBGQIT010000026.1:0-14473 GCA_041498575.1 Gemmatimonadaceae bacterium | reverse complement strand
CGGTGGCTCTTGATGTCGGAGGACCGGGTCGGGCGCAACCGGTTCGATCTTACCCAGGAATTCCTGGCGGAGATGCTGGGAGTGAGGCGGCCGGGTGTGACGGTGGCGATGGGCGTTCTGGAGAGAGCGGGCCTCATCGCGCATGGCCGCGGCAACATCACTGTCGTCGACCGCGCGGGCCTCGAGAAAGTGGCGTGCGAGTGCTACCAGTCTATCAAGGCCCGCCAACAGGAATTGTTTGGCTCGGCGTAAGGACTTCGGCCGTCACTAACTACAAGAATACCAAAGCGGGGAGCTGACTGCCCGGCAGCAGTTAGGCTGGGAGCTTTTCTGGTCGCCGCCCGTCCGAATCAACCCCACCACTCCAATTTGACGCCGCGCCCTGAACCAAGGGCATCACGGTCTCTGAAAACCTTTCCATTTCCTCCTGCTGCGGACTGAACTGAAGCAGCAGCAGATCCACCCCCACTGATTCAAGATCTCTGATACGCTCGGCGACCCGCTCGGGCGTTCCGACGAGACCCGCGCGCAGTCCGCGATTGGAGACCGAGTAGTCCTCCAGGCTCACCTGCTGTTCGAGTGCCGTGTGCGAGATCCAGTCCTGATAGTTCTGATAACCAGGCGTCCCTGGTTTCACATTAGTTATTCGGGCGAGCTCCTGTTGGGCCTCTTCGTCAGTATCGCGAACGACCGCGTACGCGGCGACGCCGTATTGCATCGGGCCTAACCCCATCTTTTCACGACGGGCGCGCATATCGGCGATCTTGGGGGCGACCCTGTCGGCCGGATCGCCGTGCATCACGTACGCATCGCACGCGCGCGATATCAGCTCCTTGGCGGCCGGACTCTCACCACCGGCGTAAATCGTGGGCCTCGGTCGACGGAACGGCTTTGGCTCGAGGATCGTCTCCTCGACCTTGTAGTGGCTGCCGGCGTGGCTGAAGCGCGGCTCGGTCCACGTCCCGTTCACGACGCGGAGCCACTCGTCTGTCCGGGCGTAGCGGTCGTCATGCTCCTCGAAGTGGATTCCGTAACGCCTCGCTTCGTCCTTCCACCACGAGGAGACGACGTTGAGGGCGAGACGCCCGCCCGAGATATGATCGATGTTCGCCGCCTGCTTGGCGAAAATCGCCGGCTCGTGAAAAGTCGGGCGCACGGCGACCATCAGCTCCAGCTTCTCCGTCACCGCCGCCAGCGCCGCCGCGGTCGACCAGGCCTCGAGTGAATCCGCATCGATGCCCTTGATGTCGTTCATGAACAGCTCGGCGATCAGCGTGATGTCGTAGCCGATCTGTTCGCTGCGTTGCGCCAGGCGCTTGACGTACTCCCAGCTCGCGGTCATGCCCTCTTCGGGAACATTGCGCAGCCAGCCACCGAAGACGGGGAGCCAGTATCCGTACCGCATCAGACCGCCCCCGCCGCCGCCGACGCGGCTCCGGGAGCGGTCGCCTCCGCGCCCACGAGGGAAGCGGTCGCAACTCTCTCGACCAGATAGTCGACGAGACGCTCGAACGGATCGAACCCGATCACGTTCCGCGCGTCCGCGACGAAATTCGACAGCGCGTTGATGTCGTAGAAGTAGTGACGCCCATCGCGGTCGTCGATCAGGTACTCGATCCCGCCGACATCGAGCTCCACGCGCGCGGCGATTCTCTCGACGGCGCGGATTATCTCGCGCGGCGGCTTGAATTGCTCGACCCGCATCCCGTTCTTCTGCGCGTCGACGGCGCACGCGGTGCGCGAGAGCTGCTGGCCGTCGGTGGTCTGGCAGATGTCGGCCGGACAGAGATTGAAAGAATCCTCAGCCGGATAAACATTGATGGCGTAGAGAAACTTTCCGTCGAGAACCTCCACGCGCGTGATGTGTCCGTCGCGCAGTGGCGCCAGTTCCTGGACGAGAGCGACGTGATCTAGACCGAGATCGATCGTTCCCGATCTCGCTGCCTCGGCCAGGGACTCGGCGTCGTCGAAACGGGTGATTCCGGCGCCGCTTCCGCCCACGTTCGCCTTCACGATCACGGGGAAGCGCAGACCTCTTGCGGCTTGGGGTGCGAGCGCCGCGTTGTTGATCACCTTCGCCTTCGGGTACGGGAGCCCCAGCTCGTCCAGAATCTCGAGCTGCAGCGCCTTCGATGTCTCCATCTGATATGGAGCGGACCCATTCACGACGGGAACGCCGATGCGCTCCAGGTGCCGCATCCAGCTCAGGGTGTGAAAGGTCACCTGACCATGGCCGCGCAGATAAGCGGACGGACTCGCCCGGTTGAATACCAGCGAATACGGAGAATGGCTTTCCGCGGGATCGTACGAGTGAGCCGACGCGTCCACTCGCGCGTAAGGAATTCCTCGACGGTCCAGCGCGGCGAACAGCGGCTTGAACCAGTCGGGGTGCTCGTAGTAGATCGCGATCGGTCCATCGGGTGTTGCGGACATTCATCCTCTCGGCGCTGACGTCGAAACGAAAAAAGCCGCGTCTCGCTGAGAGCGCGGCTCTGTGCGACATGTTGGATTTAACCTATCGCACTGCCCACGCGGGTCAAGTCGCCGCGCGCCGCGGTACCGCCTTCTTGAGTACATCTCGCTTGGTCGGCGAGGGAGGTCCTCTGCGGGGCAGTGTCCTCGCACGCCCGCCGTTGGGGCGCGCTGGCGCGCCCAAACGACGGGCTCTTGCTGCGGGTGCCCCTCCGAGGACACCCCTCGCCTCCCGGCCGAGATCTACTGTGCGCGCGCGGTTGGTTTTGCGCGGCAGCCATGAATCCCGCGTCGGCCGAACCGGTCACCCGTGGAAAACA
Source organism: Gemmatimonadaceae bacterium (assembly GCA_041498575.1). Taxonomy (GTDB): domain Bacteria; phylum Gemmatimonadota; class Gemmatimonadetes; order Gemmatimonadales; family Gemmatimonadaceae; genus UBA4720. The sequence goes on along the minus strand of JBGQIT010000026.1, from coordinate 11,681 downwards.
CGACGATGCCGAGCTGCGCTCGGCCCGCTGCGCGGAGGCGCGACCGGGATGCGTCGCGCGCTCGATATTCAAGGGAAGTCGGAGGGGGCGCTCGTAGGCGGCTTTGCAAAGCGAGCGCGAGGAGGAGACCCGCGACCGAGCAGAGCGAGGGAGCGCAGTTAGGGGCTCCGACCAAGCGAGCGTAGCCGCCGAAGAGCGCTCCCTCCGACGTACCGGCAAAGATGCCAAGCCCGTCGCAACTCGAAACTAACTCGCGGCGGGCACAAGTCTGGCTTAGCATCAAGTCATGGATTCACGGCAATTGATCCGGCTCCCGACGCGGGATGTCGTGCGCGTTCTCGCGCTGATTTTCGGCTTCTACGTCCTCGTGCGCCTGCTCTGGATTGCGCACCCCGTCGTGTTTCTCTTCTTCCTCGGCGTCCTGTTCGGCCTCCCCCTCGCTCAGGGAACCGACTGGCTCGAGAAGCGAAAGATCCCGCGGCCCCTCGGCGCCGCCATAATCCTGACGGTGTTTCTTGGTCTCCTGACCGCCGGTGCCGTCGGGATGGCGCCGATCCTTCGCGCCCAATCAAAAGAGCTTCAGGATCGGCTTCCCGAAGCGATGGACAAGATCGACGCCTGGCTCGGACACCGCGCCAACGGCGTACTCGGAATTCTGTTCAATGAGGAGAGCAGCAGTGACACTCTACGAACTGCCGCTACTCAACGAGGGGCGATTCAGGCGGATTCAACGGAACAGGATGAGGTCGTCCTAGACTCGGCTCTCACCGAACCGCAGATCGTGCCTGCCGGTGCGGTCGCGCACAAACCGACGACGCGCGCGGATACCGTGGCGGCTGGAGGAAACCTTCGCCGCGAGATCACGAAACAGTTTCGCGGCGCCCAGAATTCCTTCCTTCGCATGCTCACCTCTACGTTCGCGGTGACCGGCGCGTTCCTGCTCGTGCTGTTCATCGCCGCGTACATCGGCGTGGATCCCGCACTCTATCATGGTGGGATGCTCGAGCTCTTTCCCCCGCGCCAGCGCGCTCGAGTGGCGCTCACCCTGGCGAGCCTCGCCACGACGCTCAGGCGATGGCTGGTCACTCAGCTGATCGCGATGCTCGTCATCGGCGCCGTGACAACGGTCTTCCTCTTTGCGATCCACGTGAAGGCGGCGCTGCCGCTCGGAATTCTCGCGGGAATCCTGAAGTTCATTCCGATCGTCGGCTCCATCTTCGCCGCGATACCCGCGATCGCCATGGCGTTCATCGACTCACCACACAAAGCGCTCGTGGTCGGAATCGGATACCTGGTGATCCAGTTCATGGAGAATCACCTGCTGGTGCCCATTCTCATGAAGCGCGGAGTAAACATTCCTCCCGCGCTCACTCTCGGAATCCAGGCCCTGATGGCGCTGCTGTTCGGGTTCCTCGGCCTGCTCGTGGCGGTGCCCTTGCTCGCCGCGATCCTCACCATAGTCCGCGCGATCAACCCGGTCGAGATGCGAGAGATTTCGGCGGAGGCCGACAAAGCGGTGGCCGCGTCGGGCGGTCGGGGATAGCGGAAAAGTTGCCCGCGGACCCGTCGAAAAGCGCGCCCTAGCCCCCCGCCACCAGATGATCGAGCGCGCGCTCGATCATTGGCCCCGCAATGATAAGCGACCTGAGCGAGTGGGAGGCGAACGGGATCACGGTGTAGGACATTCGGGATCCACCCGCGGCGATAAAGCCGCGATCGGACGTTCGCTCCTTGTCGCTGGCGCCGCGCATAAGGGCGATACGAACCTTCGGTGGCGTGTTGCGGATCTGCTCATCGACGGCGAAGCTGCCTGGCTCGGTCGGCTCGCCCGAGTTCATCTGATCCCTGAGTGTGATGGTGGGATGGTCGCGTCTGGTAGGACCGAGCGCGAGCACTCCGACGACGCCGGGAATGGGCGCGTTCGCCTCCGTCCACAGCGCGATGTCGGCGCCGAAAGAATGTCCGGCGATGACCATGGGTACATGGTCGGCTCCCAGCTCATGAAGCGAGCGCTTGATCAGGGGCGGAACATCGCGCGCGAGGACGCTGTCGCGCAGAAGCGCGGAATCCGGAAGTCGATCGAGAAACTTCTTCACATCGAATCCGACCACGGCATAGCCGTGTGAGGCGAGACGCTCGGCGAGCTTCTGATGCGCCTGCCAAAATCCGAGATCGTTGCCGAGGAAAAACACTCCGGCCTTTGGATGCCCCAATACTCCCGCGGCGGGATAGAAGTAAAGCGGCTCGCGCTGCAGCTCCCGATCGCGTGGGATGTAGGCCGAATGTGCGGGCGCGCACCCCAACGCCAGCAATGCGAAAAGCGCGAAGCTCCTCACTTTGACACTACTCCGGCCAGGCCGCCCGAGATCAGCGACGCGACGTTCGTAAGAATTCTTGGCAGCACCAGTCCGCCCGGCGATGCGAGGTATCTCGGCTCCCATATCGGATCGAACTTCTCCTTGTACTGTCTAAGACCCTGGAAGTTGTAAAACGGCTCGCCACGGCTGAACAGGAGAGCGCCCACCCGGTTCCAGAGCGGAGCCAGACTGCGGTTCTCGATCCCCGACAGAGGCGCCATGCCGAGGTTGAATCGCTGGTAGCCGTTCTCCTTGCCCCACAGCATCAGCTCGATGAGCAGGAACTCCATCACGCCTGGCGGGGCGACCGAGGTGTAGCGCATGAGATCGACCGAGATCTCCGTACGATCGGCGCCAACCCAGACGTTGGCGAACGCCACCACGGCATCACCGACGCGAATCAGCGCGACGGGAAAGCTCTTGAGGTACCGCTCGTCGAAACGTCCAAGCGAGAATCCTTTTTCCTTCGTGCGCTTGGACGCGAGCCACTCGTCCGAGATTTGTCTGAGTCCCGGCAGGAAGGTCTGAGTGTCCTCGGGCGGGATCACCTCGAAGGTGGCGCCGGCCTTCACCGCATCCTTACGGGTGCGACGGAGGGCCTTGCGACCACCACCTTCGAGTGAGAAGTCGGGAAGAGGGATGATCGCTTCTTCTCCCAGCTTGAAAAGCGTGAGGCCGAGGTCGATGTATATCGGGAGATGCCTCGCACTGACTTCATAGAATACGGGCCATCCTCCGTGCTCGTCGGCGCTCTCGCGGAATCTCCAGGCGAGCTCCCCACGCTCGCTCTCCGGACCCAACGGATCGCCGAGCGCAATCCAGCTGCGTCCGGCCACGCCGTACATGATCATGCTCCGGCCCGTCTCGCTGAAGAGGAGAGATTTGTCGCCGAGGAGCGCCAGATTTGCGATCGTGTCCGGGCAGTCGGCGGCGATTCGCCCCGCGATGTCGAGCTGACGCGATGTTGGAAGCTCGGGATCCGCCACGGCGTGACGAAGCTTGCGCGAAAGAGAGAACAGCATCAGCGCACCGAGCACTCCGATCATTGCGCGCAACGAGCGGGGAGCATCGCCCCGACCGCTGAACTCCCACCACACGGGGCTGGTGAAATCGACGTTCCGGTAGGAGAAAAAAGCCAGCCAGGTCGTCACCACACCAACTACGATGACAGCAGCGATCCAGCCATTGCTGAACGGCTCGCTGGTGATCGCGGCTTTCCGGTAGAAGGCGCGTCGCGACGGAATCAACGCCGCCAGTACGAGCGTGAGCGCGACCGCCTCCTCCCAGTCGAGTCCCTTGAGCAACGACGCGACGATCCCGATCACGAGCGTCGCGATCGTGAGAGTGTAAGCGGCGTCGAGTCGGCGCCTGATCGCCCACGCCAGAACAATCAGCCCCGCGCCGGCGAGGCTTGCCGCGAAGTGCGAGAGCTCGATGACCCCCAGTGGGAGCACTGAATCGAGCGCCGTCACTCTGCTCCGCACCGCGGGAGTGGCGCCCGAGACGATCAGGATGACGCCGGCAATGAACGTCGTGATGCTAAGAATCTGGGGAAGGAGTGTCGGCATCCACCGTTCCACGATTCCACCGGCGAGGCTCGCGACTTCCGCCACGCGGTCACTCTGACGCTGCACCTCGAAGGCGATGAGAAATGCGAGCGCGATTACCAGTGGGAGTAAGTAGTAAATGGCGCGATACGCCAACAGCGATCCCACGATCGAAGCGGCCGGCACGTACGGCTTGAGGAGGATGACGACGATCGCCTCGAACACGCCGAGGCCACCTGGGACATGACTAAGAATTCCCGCGAATTGGGCGAGCAGAAAGACGCCCAGCACTGGAAGGAAGGAGAGGCGATATCCGGGCGGCAGCAGCACGTATAGCACGGCACCGGCGGTAGTCCAGTCCACGACCGCAACCAGCAGCTGGGCGAGCGCGAGACGCGTCGACGGGACGGGAAATTCCCATTCGAAAAAACGGAATGTCTTGTAGCGTGTGGCGCTGAGCACGAGATAGCCGCCAATCAACAGCAGGCAAAGCGCGCCAAGCGGCTTGAGCGAGCTGAAGGGCAATCGCAGCAGTTGGATCGTCGACGTCGGCTCGAGGATGAAGACGAAGCCGGCGACGGCGATCATTCCGATGATGAAGGTCGCCCCGGCAAAGCTGATCGCCTGGGCGATCTCCGAAGTCGACAATCCCCAGGCGCTCCAGAACCTGTAGCGGACGGGGCCGCCGCTCAGGAGCGGGAAGCCGAGGCTATGGCTCAGGGCGTACGCGATAAAGGATCCGAACGCAATTCGACGGACGGGAAGCGGATGTTCGACGTACGCGAGTGCGATCGCGTCGTAGCCGGGGAGAACCGCGTATGCTACAACGGTCAGGAGCAGCGCGAGCGCGAGGTGCGGATGGGGAAGGGTCCATACCTGGCGCATCAAGTCGCGGTAGTGATACGACTTGAGCTCGTGCTCCAGCAGCACGAGTGCGACGCCCACCGCCACGACCATCGCGGCCGGCCCAATCGCACGGGAGATCCTGAACTTCATCGTGTCCGCGGAGTGGCGGCGCCGCAGGTTAAGGTTTTATTATCCAAGCCTACCAAGATTGCCCATGGGCGCTGTCACACCGATTACAAACCAGGCGTGAGTAAGGTGAGCGCTGGACCCAGAGGAGATTTCATGATTAGTTACGCCAGCCGGTTTTTACTTGTCGCGTGTCTGGGGGTTCCGTGCGTCGCGAGCGCCCAACAGGCCCCATGGCGCCAGGTGTACAAGGACGCTGACATCACCGTCATCTTCGACACGGCCAGTGTCGCGCTTCAGTCTCCGGGCACCTGGAGCACGGTGACCAGCTGGGACTATGCGCGACCGCGGATTCTCGAGAACAAGAAGCAGTACACGCGCCTCGTGGAGCGGGCCTACGTCCGCTGCTCGCCGGTGAGGCTGAAGCGAGTCCGGAGCACCGTCTACGCCGCTAACAACGTCCTGGTGCGTGATGAAGGCGAGGTCGATCCAAGGGACCAGGCCCACATGGTCTGGGACCGCCCGAACCCGGGCACCCCGGGTAAGAATGCGTTCGAGTCGGTGTGCGGGATTCTTACCAGAAAGCGTCCCAGCTCAGCTGTGGTTCCGGCCAAAACGGCACCTGTTAAGGTCGCTCCGGTGAAGGCGCCAGCGAAGAAGAAACCGGCCACAAAATAGTCAACCGGCTGTCTCAACCTCCGCAGCAAGAAGGGCACAGCTAAGTCTGTGCCCTTCTTGCATTTAGGGGTCATCGTTCGGGGCCGTTTTTCGTGCCGAAAAGGGCCTCTTCTTTGACCCAAAAAAAGCGGCAGTTTGGCCGCATGTTTGCTCTATAGGGAGGTGTGATTTAACTGGGAGCCTTCCATGGCAATGCAACTGCTAGAATCCAAACGCGAAAAGAAAAGACGGTCCGCAGGCGGGACCATCTTCAGCATAATATTGCACTCGTTGATCATTTTCCTCGCGATTTTTGCCACGGCCCGGGCGGGCACGCGGAAGAAGGAAAACACGGAGACGAAGGTCAATTTCGTGTCGGTAAAGAAGGATGTGCCGCCTCCGACCAAGAAGGAGCCGCTGCCACCAAAGGAAGCGCCGAAGCCCAAGCCAAAGGTGCAGACGCCAAAAGTCGTCGATATGCCGATACTTCCAAAGGAAGTTCCGGTAGCTCCGCCACAGGGGTTCAAGGTCCTTCCGCCGGCCGTGAACGTTCCGACGAGCATACCGACCGTCGATCTGTCCAAGGCGCTTACGAACGAGAATGACTTCAGCGGCAAGGGCGTCGCTGGCGGATCCTCGAGCGGCGTTAAGGGCGGTACCGGTAAGGAAGGGGATACCGGCAAGGAAGCCGGTGCGGACCATGGTCCCTACATGGAATTCCAGGTCGAGAAGGCTGTCGAGAGAATCGGCGGCGACTCTCCCGTCTATCCCGAGTTTCTGAAGTCCTCGGGTGTCGAGGGCCAGGTCCTGGCGCAGTTCGTCGTGAACGAGAGCGGCCGCTACGAGCCGGGCACTCTCAAGATCCTGAGTTCAAGCAATCCGGCGTTCACCGCAGCCGTGAAGGATGCGCTCCCACGTATAAAGTTCTCGGCGGCGCAGATCGGGGGCAAGAAAGTCCAACAGCTCGTGCAGATGCCGTTTCAATTCCACATCACACATTAACAACGAGCAACCCGATCGAGTAAAAGCCGCGGAGGGATTTCCCTCCGCGGCTTTGCGTTGTCTGGCCCGAAATCGGCAAAGAGGAGGCGGTGTATGATTCCCGAAAGCAATAGATTCAACCGCTCATGACCGATCGATATCGCAAGCTCCTCGTCGGAGCGGTGGCGTTCCTGGCGCTCGCTTCGTCGATGCACGGCCAAATTCGCACTCAGCCTCCTGTCGTGGGCAGGCCCAAGCCGCAGAAGCCCCTCGAGATTCCGCCGGGTGTGGTCGTGTTGCAGATCGATACAAGCGCGGGTGACTCCACGCGCACGATCATGCAACGCGACTTCGATTACGGCGATCGCATGCAGCCGCTAATTCTCGACAGCGCGACGCTCGACGACATTTGGCGGCCTGGTCAGAAAAACATCAACTTCTCTCCGCTCGCCCAGACGCGCGCGAATTTCGTGGTGCGGGCGCGCCCGACTACAGCGGGACTGCACGTCGAGGTCTACGACGTGCCGCGCGGTCGGCTTCGGCAGGAAGATTATTTCCGGCTTCCGAAAGTTCCAGCGTACCGGTTGCCGGCGATAAAGGATTCTCTCTCCACGCTTCTCGGCAGGAAAGCGGACGCGACGATTGACGCGTTGATGGCGGATTCGGTGGTGCGAGACAGCCTGGCCCGAGCGGCGGCAAAGCCTGTCGCAATCAAGACCACCCGCGATCGCGCGAATGCGCGTCTCGCTCAAGCCGCGCGCGACTCCCTTTCCGGCCAGCTCGATCGCCGCGATGCGCTGCTCCGCGCGAATGCGGCGAGGGACACTCTCCGCTTCGATTCGGTTTACGCGCGGATCGCCTTGAAGGATTCGATCGTGCGTGATTCTCTCGAGCGCGATCGGCGGCTCGGTATTCACGTCGTGAGCGACGAGATCGAGCGCTGGATCACGGGCACGCGCGGAATATCGGCGACGCGAATCGCCTTCGTCGATGGAAAGCAGCTCAAGATCGTGGACAGCGATGGCGCGAATGAGCGCACGATTCCGACGGTGGGTGCGGCGCTCTCTCCGTCCTGGCATCCGTCCGGGCGATACCTCGTGTACTCGGATGCGGACGACCGTGGGACGCGGATCGCGCAGGTCGACCTGCGTACGATGAAGCCGAGACTTCTCGCTGCGTCGAATCGCGGACTCAACATTACTCCTGCCTACACCAGGGATGGAAAGAGCATTGTCTGGGCGAGCGGCGGAGATTCTCCAGCGGAGTTGGTTATCGCCAGTGCGGCCGGTGACGATTCGGTGCCGAGGCCATTCGCCGGACGCACCGGATTCGAGACAACGTCGCCGAGCTTCAGCCCGGATGGAAAGCAGGTGGTATTCATGTCGCCGTTTCCGCTGACGCCGCAGCTATACACCATGAACATCAACGGCACGGGGTTGAGACGGATTACTCCGGTCGTCGTCGGAAAGCGCAGCTACAGAACGGGAGCGGAATGGTCGCCGAACGGCGATGAGATCGCGTTTCAGCAGCAGAACGGGGACTTCCAGGTGTGGACGATACGCGTGAAGGATCGAATGATGACGCAGCTCACGAACGAAGGTGAGAACGAGGATCCAGCGTGGGCGCCCGACGGGCGCCACTTGTCGATCACCCGGCGGCTCGGCGCGATCGGAGATCCCAGAGCCATCTGGGTGCTGGATGAGCGCACGGGACGGGTGCGTCAGCTTACCACGACGGGCGACGCGCGGCTGTCCGACTGGTCGCCTCCGCTGCGTCCGACCTATTGATCGCAGCGGCGAGCGTCCGCTGCGATGGCATCTCTGTATTGGGTCGGTGAGGGTGTCCTCTCCGGCGGCTAACTCGCTTACACGCTGCGAGCCTCCCGCGCAAACTACAACGGCGCGCGCGAGTCTCTTGCTACGCGAGGCGCCGCCTACGAGGACACCCTCACCTCCCTACACAGATCTGTAACTGCGGCGGCGCTTCGCGCCGCGGTGTGGCGCTGGCGATCGCCAAGAACGGCTAGCGATCGCTCAGTACGAACCCGGTGAGCGGGGCACCTCCGGCGGCGCGATCCGCGATTACCACCGTGCGGCCTGTGCCGCCTGCCAGCGCGACACTGTTGAGCGTTACGACCACGCTCGTTGCGCGGGCGGCGGGCAGTGTGCCCGCGGGGACAGCGCGCACCTGGTATGTGGCTGGCGCAAGTACCACGTATGGCGAGGCAGCCTGGTAGGCGAGGCCCGCGGCGGTTGGGGTGGCAGTCGACAGATCTGCGCTCGGGGCTGTTACGAACACATCGAGGGCGCCGGCGGACGGACTCATGTTGATGATCCGCACTTCGACCTGACCTGCGGTGGGAACCGGGTTCGCGTCGGTCGTGACGAAGTTCGTTACCGCCGCGCCGCCGGTTCCACCCGTCGCGTACACGGTGTAATCCAGGTTGTCAGCGACGGTAAGTGGGATCGTCGCTACAATCACGGTCGTGTCCGCGGTCTTCTTCAGAACGAGTGAGCGCGTGCCGCTCAAGATCGCCGAATAGTTGGCGTTCGACGGAGATGGCAGCGTTGCCGGCGTCGTCGCGCCGTATCCCAGATTCACGCCGAACGGAAGGCTCTCCAGAATCGCGTTCACCGGAACACGGGTGGGATCGGTGACCAGATTCACGAACCGCACGCGTCCCGTCGGTCCGCCGGGCTCCAGCGGACCTGGTGCTTCCTTGGTTCCACACGCAGCGCCGACGAAAGCCAACGCGGCGATTAAACCCATCGATTTGATCGTCATTATTCGCGGCCTCGTCAGTAGGTGCAGCCAGATGGGAACGTCGTGGACTCCGCGGGATCAGGAGGCACGTTGGGATTCGAGTTTCGATCTCCGAGAGCGTAAGGCAGCCAGCACCGCTGCCCGTCGAGCGGAACCCCGGGTGCGGCGACAGGGCCGCGAATCAGATTCCGCCGACGCGAATCCTCCCAGCGAAGGCCGGTGCCGAGCAGCTCGTAACGACGCTGGTTGTAGATCTCGGTGATGAGCTGAGCCTGCGTGAGCGCCCCAACCAGTGGCGCCAGACACGCCTTCGGATCGTCGATCCCGCGATTGCCGGTGCAGTCCGTCCGCACCGAATCGAGAACTGCCTGCGATTGCGCCAGCTGATTCGTATTCGCCAGCGCCTCGGCCTTGATGAGCAGTGCCTCGTCGGGGAAATAGACCGGCTGCGATGCCTGCGGATTTGCGTACCGATTCCACAGATCGAGCAGCGCACCAACACGCCCGGTGGACGTCGTCGACGCAACGACGAACCAGGTGAAGCGCTGATCTCCGCCCGTCATCGAGGTTCTCCACTGGCGACGCGGCGCGACGCCGTTCGTTCCGCCAGTCACGTTCGCATAGAAATTCACAGCCGGGGCGGGGAAGGTGAGAACCGACATCGCCACGGGTGCCGAGCGCGCCACCAGGTTCGACGCGGCGATGGCCGTCGCGTCATCGCCGCCCATCCGAGCATACCGCGCGCGGAAGAGATGAATCACGTTTGGCAGGCTCACGCCCGGCGTCAAAATGTTGGCGTTGAAAAACGCGCTCGGCGGAGTAGCGGCAATTTCCGCTTCGGCTGAATCGAGAAGCGTTCGCACCAATGCCAGCGCCTCGGCGCGCGCGACGTAGGTCGGCGCGGTCACGCCGAAAGTGTTGATTGGAATCTGCTGATACGATTGCAGCGCCTCACCAAGCGATTCCGCCTTGATCGCGAAGGCAAGGGCGCGCAGACCGCTGCGCGTTCCCGCATCAAATTGCCCGGCTAGCGCATTCGCGCCATTGAGCAGATCGTCCGCGGTCCGCACCGTCCGGTAAATCGAATTGAATACGTTCTCCGCGATACCCGTCCCGGGGGGCACCGAGCCCTGCTCGGCGTCGCTGATCGAAATCAGGGCGGCCGTGGTCGATGCAAATTCGTCGGTCACGAGCCCGGCCATGTACGCGTAGTTGCCGTACGACTGAGCGAAGCGGCCCTGTAGTCCAGTCGCCAGGGCGATCACTCCGTCAGGGCTGCTCGTCACCTGCCCTTCGGTGGGTTGATTCGGATTCTGAAGATCCAGGTTACACGCCACGAGTGTTATCGCGGCGAGGGCGCCCAGACTCTGTCTCATCATTTTCATGGGTGAGATTCTCCGAGCGTTTTTAGAAGGTGATCCGCGCGCTGAGCTGCCAGACGCGAGGAATGGGATAGCCGCCGAAATCAAAACCGCGATCGGCCGAAGTCGTCTGCACCGATCCGATGCCGCCGGCGTTCGTGCCGAACAGGTTGATCTCCGGATCGTAGCCGCTGTAGTTCGTCCACACTGCGAGGTTGCGCCCGGAGAGAGTGAGGTCAATGCCGTCGCGGAAATACCGTCGCACTCCCAGCCCGTCGAGGGTGTAGCTCGCGCTCAGCTCGCGCAGCTTGACGAAGGTTCCGTCTTCGATCCAGTACTCGAAGATTCCCTGCGTCCGCGCGTTGTATCCGGGAGGAAGCTTGCGGGGATCGCCGTAAGGAAGCAGCTCGCGCTCGTACGACTTCGAGTTGCTGGCGATGCCGGCGTTCTGAGCGCGTGTAGAGAGGTTCATGATCTTGTTGCCGAACACTCCGTCGAGGAGTGCGCGGACGCGGACTTTCTTCGCCAGCGTGAACTCATTGAGGAACGATCCCATCCACTTCGGATTGGGGTCGCCGATCACTTTGTTGAGGGAATCGTTGCAGGTACCTCCACTCAAGGCCTCGCGGATGGCGAGCGTAGCTCCCATGTCCGCCGTCTGATTGCTGCGACGATATCTGCCGAGCGAATCCAGCAGCAGCGCGCCGGTCTGGCAATTACGAGCCGCGTAGGACCCGTAAAAGACTCCAGCGGGCTCGCCCGCGCGAATGCGGTTCGGGTATCCGCCCGCCGATTGGAAATCCTGAATGTTGAGGCTCTCGACCAGATTCTTGTTGTGGGCGTACGTCAAGGTGGACGTCCACTGCAGGCTGGGCACGTCGACGTTGGTCGTCCTGAGGAGTAGCTCGATACCCTTGTTGGACATCGTGCCGATAGGGAAAAACTGCCGCGAGAATCCGGTGCTGGTAGGCAGCGGACGGAAGAAGAGCAGATCCGAGACGAGTCGATTGTAATACGTCGCTTCGGTGGAGACGCGTCCGCCG
>JBGQIT010000025.1:0-14554 GCA_041498575.1 Gemmatimonadaceae bacterium | reverse complement strand
CCGGCCGCCCATTCTCCGGTCTGAGTCATACCGCTCGTTCCGTACGAAAGGTTCGATCCGATGGTGTCGCTGAAGAGAAGACTTTCCTGCGGCACAAATCCGATGTCCTGCCGCAGCTCCGCCGGAGCGACGTTCTTCGTCGGAACGCCATCTATGAGAATCTCGCCTTCCTGCGGATCGTACAAACGCGGGATCAGATCGATCAGGGAGCTCTTCCCGCTCCCGGTCGCACCGACCACACCAAACGTTGCTCCCGCCGGCACGCTGAAGCTGACGTCGCGCAGAACCCAGCGCGGCTCGCCCGGGGCGTCCGACGGATAATGGAATCCGACGTTTCGAAACTCGATCGTGCGGCCCGATTTTGTCGGCGGCAGGTGCTGGCGAGGCTCTTCACCATTGATTGTCGGGCGAATTTCGAGGATCTCGGCGAGGCGTCCCATCGATGCATCGCCGCGCTGAAAAAGGTTGATGACCCAGCCGAGTGCGATCATCGGCCACGTGAGCATGGTGAGGTACATCCCGAACGCCACGAACGAGCCCACGGAAATCGTGCCCCTGATCGTAAGGGCTCCGCCAGCTCCCAGAACGATCACTGCGCCGAGTCCCCCGAAAAACGCGAACAGGGGATTCAAGGTCCCCCACAGCCTTACAAGAGACATGTTGAGCGCGAGATACTGATCGTTGATCGCACCGAACCGCGCTATCTCCGCCGCTTCCTGACGGTACGCACGGACGATCCGCGCGCCAGAGAGATTCTCCTGCGCTCTGGTGGTGAGCGTCGAGAAATGCTCCTGCACTGCCTCGAACCGGTCGTGGATCGCCTTTCCCATCTTCATCGTGAGCACCGGCAGGAAGATCGTAGGCAACAGCGCGAGGAGGGTCAGCTTCACATCGATGCGGAGCATGAAATACAGTGCGAACACGCCGCCGGTGATCGTGTTGGCGAGGTACATGACCGCTGGACCGACCGCCATTCGAACCGCGCTCAGGTCGTTGGTTAGCCGCGCCATGATGTCGCCCGTCCTGGTCTGTGCAAAGTACTGCGCGTCGAGCGTCTCCAGATGTATGAAGAGATCGTTGCGGAGGTCGTACTCCATCCAGCGGCTGACGCCATTCATCAGCTCGCGCATTCCGTATCGGAACGCGCCGCCGACGATGGCGGCGAGGACGATAAGGCCGCTCAGCTTCCAGATTGTGCTCATCGGCGCGCCGGCGCCGATGGCGTCGATCGCGCGTCTGAGCACCCAGGGTATGACGCTGGTGATCGCCGACGACGCCAGGACGATCAGGAGGCCCGCTGTAAAGGACTTCCAATACGGCTTGTAATATGGCGCAGCAAGGCGAAGATTCTTCAAAGTTGGCATATGGATTGCCGTCCATAGTCATTCATGAGCTTGGCTAAAACCAGGCGATCATCACACGATGGAGGAGGCTTAATGGTTCAATATATTCCCCGGTTTAGTGCGTCGCTCGCACTCTCGCTCGCGCTATTCGCAGGTGCGTGCTCGAAGAAAGACGACACCGCCGCTGCGGATTCGGCCCTGAATAAGGATATTCAGCTCGCGAACAGAGACACCAGCGCGCAACCCGCGCTCACCGACGTTCCTGCCGGCACGGTCGCCAATCCGGCGCCGAGCACGACTACTAAGACGACGACTACTACGCGCAGCACTTCCCGCACGCCGACCACTACCACCAAGAAGCCCACTACGTCGGTCACCTCGAGTGGTAACACCGTGACCCGCAACAACGCGGGGACGGCGGCCAAAGTCGGAACGATTCCAGCGGGTGCTACGCTCAACCTTGCGGCAGGTTCCAAGGTCTGCACGAACACCAACCATGTCGGCGATCGCTTCAACGCCAGCGTGACCAACGCCGTCACCGGCTCGAACGGCGCGGTGATCCCCGCCGGCGCGACCGCGACGGTGGAAGTGACGGAGCTCAAGCGCAGTGAGAATGTCAACGACAACGTGGTGATGGGCTTTCGCGTCGTCTCGGTCAATTTCGGCGGACACACATATCCGGTCAGCGCCACCACCAGCTACGCTGACGTGAGCAAGGTGAAGAACCAGCCGAAGGGCAAAGATGTGCAGAAGGTCATCGGCGGCGCGGCAATCGGCGCGATCGCCGGACAGATTCTTGGAAAGAGCACCAAGGCCACGGTGATTGGCGGAGCTGTCGGGGCCGCTGCTGGAGCTGGAGCTGCCGCTGCGACGGCGAACTATGAAGGCTGCGTCAACTCGGGCAGCCGCATTACCGCTACGCTCAACTCGTCAACTCAGGTTAATATCTGAGAGAGCCCTGGCGGTAGCAGAAAAAAAACCCGGCGTGAAGTGATCACGCCGGGTTTTTTGCGCCTAGAACCCGACCGCTCCGCCGTGCGAGCGCGGGTCGTCCATGCCTTGGTAGCCGCCCCTCACTCGCATGATGGACGCCGCCGAGGCGATTCCGCTCTGCTCGTAGACGTGATGCCCCATCTGCCTCAGTCGCGCCAGCACCGACGGCTCGAAGCCACCCTTCTCAACGCGGATGGAATCGGGTAGCGACTGGTGGTGTATTCGCGGCGCGCTCATCGCATCCGCCAGCGACATTCGGGAGTCGATCACGTTGAGAATGATCTGCGACGTCGCGGAGATGATTCTTGGACCCCCGCGCGCACCAGTCACCAGTAGAAGGTGTCCCCACGGATCCAAAACGATCGTCGGAGACATCGCGCTCAGCATTCGCTTGCCCGGCGCGATCGAATTGGCGGCGCCCTGGATCAAGCCGTACATGTTGGGAGTTCCGGGCTGTGAAGTGAAATCGTCCATCTCGTCATTGAGAAAGAAGCCGGCCCCGCTCACGAAGACTCCTGAGCCGTACAGGTCGTTCAGCGTTGTCGTCGTGGCCACTGCGTTTCCGGAGCGATCCACAACGGAGTAATGTGTCGTCTCGTTTCCCTCTCGCTGTCCCGATGCGAGTTGGACGGTCGGGTCGGCGTGATCGCGCGAGATGGTTCTGGCGATCGCCTTCGCGTAGACCTTGCTCGTGAGCTTGTCGAGCGGAACCCTGACATATGCGGGATCGCCCAGCTTCGAGTTGCGGTCGATGAATGCCCGCTGCGACGCGGAGGCAAGTGCGTGGATCCGCTGCACGCTACCGAACGGAGTCACTGGCCCGTACGCTTCCAGAATGTTCAACATCTCGGTCACCGTGGTCCCGCCGGACGAGGACGGCGGCATCGAGAGCAGTGCATAACCGCGATAGCTGCTTCGTATCGGCTGGCGCCAGAGTGCCCGGTAGCGAGCGAGGTCTGCTTTCGTGATCAGGCCGCCGCTTCGCTTCATCTCGGCCGCGATCGAGTCCGCGATGCTGCCGCGATAGAAAACCCGCGAGCCCGAGTCGGCGATCAATCGAAGAGTGCGTGCGAGTTGCGGTTGGACGAGTCGAGATCCGATTCGAGGCGGTGACCCACCGGGAAGAAAAACCGATTTCCCGGCGAAGCTGCTGATTCTGTACTTCTCTCCGGAGAGCGAAGCGAACAGCGTCGAATCGACGATGAAGCCTTCCGATGCAAGACGTATCGCCGGCGCGAGCACTCTCGAGATGGGCAGCGCGCCGTATTTGCGATGCGCTTCGATCATTCCGGCGACAGCGCCTGGTACGCCCGACGCCTTCGGTCCGATCATGCTCTCTCCGGTGAGCTTGCCGTTGGCGCCAACATACATATCGCGCGTCGCGGCCAGTGGCGCAGTCTCCCGATAGTCGAGCGCATCGGTGCGACCGTCCGCCATGCGTATCACCATGTAGCCGCCGCCGCCGAGATTCCCCGCCTCGGGGAATGTGACGGCGAGCGCGAACCCGGTAGCGACCGCGCCATCGACGGCATTTCCGCCCTGTTTCATGACTTGGGCGCCAACTTCAGCGGCTAGCCGATTGTTGCTCGCGACGATTGCGTGCGGAGCGAACGTCGGGTGAGCGCCGGCGGGAAAACGCCACCCAGCCGGAAAAACGGCGGGAACGCGCTTCGGCATCGAGGGATCGACAACCTGACGCCCGGAGGGCGCCGCGGCTACGAGCCAGGCGGATCCGGCTACGACCGACGTGGCGAGAATCAATTTCTTTTTCAGAGCGGATCTCCGGAGGGTGCCAGCGTGAATTCTATCCACCCCCCACCCCGCGTGTCACGTGGTGCGGGTGCCCCGCCGAATCCCGTCCCTCGCGCGATACCTACCTACGGCGCGCGGTCCCGCCGAATCCCATTCGCAGCGATATCCGGAGCGCGGGCATGCTGTTCGTATTGCTCGTACCGTTCGACAAATCCTTTCGCTCATGAAGAGCGAACGAGTAGTCCGAGATGATATCGAGATTGGTTCGGTCACTGAGCCCGTAGCCAAATCCGTATCCGAGTGCAAACAATGGATCGATGTTTGTGCCGATCGGCGCCAGCTTCGCGCCGTCGGAATCACGCTTCAGATTCCTGTACGCGACGACTCCGCCGTTGAGCTCGAGCACCTGATGGAAGCCGATTCCCGCTCCCGAGTGAAACGTCGCCACGAGAGTCATCAGGTCGAGATGCGCGTCGCAGCTCGTATTCAAAGCGTTTAAACATTGTGCCCCGCTACTTGACGGAAGCACGGCACCGGTCGACGTGTACTGGAAGGGCACATGGGACCAGCTGCCCGCCACGCCGAAGGACGAGCCGTTGTTCCCTCCCTTCTCGATTGACCCGCGATACGCAAAGTTTGTGGAATTGCCGAAGTTCCAAGTACTCGCGGATGTCCCATCGTTGACGACATTCGCCCGGAATCCGGAAACTCCGGCGGTAATCCAGTAATCTGGATTGTTCGTATATCCGCTTGGCCGCCGCGGCATCTGCGCGCTCAGCGCTCCCGCGCTGAACATCAACGTCAATAACGCCAGAGAAAAACGTCTCATCATGTTGCTCCAAGTTGTCTTGCAATACGCGCGAGCCGTCGGGTAAGTTTGGTCGTGACTCACCGCTCGGCAGCCCATTGATGTTGGACCCTCGCGAAACGGAACGCCGCAACCCGCGTACCGTCTCGATCGATCTCGCGTCCCCCCTCGAGATCGTAGACATGATAAACGCGGAAGATCGCAGAGTTCCCGAAGTGGTCGCAACGCAACGAGAGCAAATAGCGCGCGCGATCGAGCTCGCCGAAACAACATTTCGCTCCGGCGGACGCTTGTTCTACGTTGGTGCCGGTACTTCAGGACGACTGGGAGTGCTTGACGCAAGCGAATGTCCACCGACCTTCGGCACCAAACCGGAAATGGTGCAGGGGATCATTGCGGGCGGACTGCCGGCCCTGACGCGTTCCCAGGAAGGAGCGGAGGACATCGTCAAGAACGGCGCGCTGGCGATGGACGAGCACGGGGTCAACGACAAGGACTTCGTGATCGGGATCGCGGCTTCGGGCACTACGCCCTACGTGCGAGCGGCTCTCGAGCGCGCCGCCACGCTCGGCGCCAAAACAGGAATCGTCGCCTGCTCGCCGCCGCCGGCCGATCTCGTGTCGAAGGTCGATGTGGCGATGCTTCCAATCGTGGGTCCCGAGGTGGTCACCGGCTCGACGCGTATGAAGGCCGGCACGGCGACCAAGCTCGTACTCAACACGATAACTACCGGCGCGATGATCAGGCTCGGCAAGACCTATGGCAATCTGATGGTCGACTTGCGCGCGACGAACAACAAATTGATCGATCGGAGTCAGCGGATCGTGATGGAGGTCTGCGGCGTGTCGCGAGACGAAGCGACCAAGCTCCTGGAGCGCGCCGGCAAGAGCGTCAAGCTGGCGATCGTCATGCAAAAAAAGGGCGTCTCGCGCGAACAAGCCGAGAAGCTCCTCGTCGAAAACGGCGGCGTGGTCAGGCGCGTCACTAAAGATGCCCCGCCTCCAATCAAGGAGGCATAGAGTGTTGTCGTCCGGTGTGGTCGTCGGCTTGATGTCGGGCACTTCGCTCGATGGAATCAGTGCCGCGGTGGCGCGCTTCCGCGAGGCGAGCGACGGCCGGATCGATGTGGACCTCCTCGCGCACACGTCGCGCCCGTATTCAAGCGCTCAGCGCACCCGGCTGACGGCCGCGCTCGGCGCTGGCACTCCGTCCGAGTATTGTCGCCTCAATTTCGATTTGGGAGGGTGGCTGGCAGACGCCGCGATAGAGGTGATGGCCGAGGCCGGTATCGCGCGCGACGACATCGCCGCGATCGCGTCGCACGGTCAGACGATCTGGCACGACCCGGGACACTCCACCTGGCAGTCGGGTGAAGCCGCCGTCATCGCCGAGCGAACTGGCATCGATGTTATCAGCGACTTTCGGGTGCGCGATGTCGCGGCTGGTGGACAAGGCGCGCCCCTCGTTCCGATCGCGGATGCGATGCTGTTCTCGTCACAGTCGGAATGGCGAGGTCTCCAGAATCTGGGCGGCATCGGCAACATCACGATCGTGCCGCCGCGCGGTCAGATCGAGGGTGTCCGGGCTTTCGACACCGGGCCCGGTGTCGCTGTGATCGATGGTGTAACTCGAGCCCTCCGGCCCAAACTTCCTTACGATGTGGACGGAAAGCTGGCGCGAGCCGGCAAGCCCAACATGCGGATAGTGGCCGAGTTGTTGAAGCATCCTTATTTCAGCGCGGCTCCGCCGAAGTCAACCGGACGCGAGCTATTCAACTCCGACTACGTCCAGAAACTGATTGCTACCGCGCACGCGACTGGCGCCAGCGACGAAGACATCGTTGCCACCGCCGTCCAGTTGACGGCAGAGAGCATCGGCGACGCCTACAAGCGATTCATTGTGGAACCGGTCCGGGAGGTACTGGTCTCCGGAGGCGGCGCGAAGAATCCCGCTTTGTTCGCTGCAATCGAGAAGGCCGCGGCGCCGATAGCTGTTCGCCACTTTGACGACGTCTATTTCGACGGAGAAGCGAAGGAAGCGGTGGCCTTTGCATTGCTTGGATATCTGCACGTGACAAAGCGGCCCGGAAACGTTCCCACCGCCACTGGCGCGCGCGGTCCGCGAGTTCTGGGGAAACGAACGCCGGCATGAGCGAGATCGCCGAGCTCTTTTATCCGGCCATCCGCTGGGATGCAACGCTGGGCTACGAGGGCGAACGGGATGCGATCGAGCTGGCACTGAAGCTGGGTGTCGGCGGGTTCATTCTGTTCGGCGGTCCATCGGAACAGGTCGCGGTACTGACGGAGAATCTTCACTCCAAGTCGCGAATCCCGCTGTTGATCGGCGCGGACTTGGAACGCGGAGCGGGGCAGCAGTTCGCGGGAGAGACCGCGTTGCCTCCCCTGGCTGCGATCGCATCACTGCAGGACATCCAGGCGGTGCGGCGCGCCGCGGCCGTGAGTGCGGCCGAAGCCCGAGAGCTGGGAATCAACTGGATATATGCGCCCGACTGCGATCTCGATGTCGAGCCGAACAATCCGATCATCGGCACGCGCTCGTTCGGAAGCGATCCCGACCGGGTCGGGGAGTACGCAGCCGCGTGGATCGACGCGTGTCAGGCCGAAGGCGTGCTCGCGTCGGCCAAACACTTTCCGGGGCATGGGCGCACGACAGTCGACTCGCACAAGGAGCTGCCTCGCGTCGAGGAGTCGGCGGAGACGCTTCGTGCAACGGATCTGGTTCCGTTCCGCCGCGCGATCGAGCGCGGAGTCGCGTCGATCATGACGGCGCACGTTGCGTTTCCAGCGCTCGACCCGAGCGGCGCGCCCGCCACGCTCTCGCGCGAGATTCTGACCAATCTTCTCCGCAACGAGCTCGAGTTCACCGGTCTCGTAGTCACAGACGCATTGATCATGGAGGCGGTGCTGGGAGGCGGAGAAACGGAGGCGGTTGTCCGCGCGCTCGAGGCCGGCTGTGATTGTCTGCTCTATCCGACGAACATCGTCGAATGCGAGCGGGCGGTACAGAAGGCGATCGATGACAAGCGGCTCGACGGAGACAGGATACGCCAGTCGGTCGAGCGCCGCCGCAGATGGGCGCGCTGGGCGTCGCTCTCGCGGGACACCAGTCGTGTCGGGCGCGACGAGAGCGGATGGGCCATTCAGCTCGCCGAGCAGGTAGTGCACATGATCCGCGGGAAAATGCCGCCACTCGAGCAACCATGGAATCTGGTCGTCGTGGACGATGACCTCGGCGGTCCATATCCCGCTCCGTCGCGCGATCCTCTCATCTCCGCTTTGCGCGCGGGCGGAATCGATGTGGTCTTGAGTGGCGTTGCGGAAACGGACACGGGTACGGGCGCCACCGTAATCGCGCTGTTTGGTGACATTCGGGCCTGGAAGGGTAGGCCGGGCTTCTCGTCGTCGGCGAAGGACGCGGTGCGGCGAACGCTCGACGCCTCCACGGCCGGAGATCGGCTCATCGTGCAATTCAGCCACCCGCGGCTGGCGAACGAGCTGGACACCGACGCTCCAATTCTTTGCGCGTGGGGTGGAGAAGCGGTGATGCAACGGGCAGCCGCGCGCGTGCTGCTGCGCGAGGTGGCCGCGAACAGCGCGGGGAAGAGCGCGAAGGCCGCAGGGTAGCCGACCTCACAGGGATAACTCAATGAGCGAGAGCACCACGAAAACGTCAGCCTTTCGAATCTTCGGGCAGCCGAAGATGGCGGTGCTTCTCTTCCTTGGCTTCTCGTCGGGGCTGCCGTTCTATCTCACCAGCAAGACTCTCCAGGCATGGATGACTACGGCGAAAGTCGATCTCGCCACGATCGGCTTCTTCAGTCTCGTCACGCTGCCGTATTCGCTCAAGTTCGTGTGGGCTCCCTTGATGGATCGCTACGTCCCGCCGTTCCTCGGTCGCCGTCGTGGATGGGTGTTCATAACGCAGGTGCTATTGCTCCTGGCGATCGCGGCAATGTCGCTGCATGACCCGCGGACCGGACTGAAGATGCTGGCGATCAATGCGATCGCGATCGCCTTCTTCAGCGCATCGCAGGATATCTCGCTGGACGCATATCGCACCGACGTCCTTCGAGATCGCGAAATGGGCGCCGGTGCCGCGGTGTTCGTGATGGGCTATCGCATCGCAATGATCACGACCGGCGCGCTCGCTTTTTTTCTGGCCGACGGAATGCCGTGGCCAATCGTGTATCTCATCCTTTCGCTGCTGATGATCATCGGCATCGCGACGACGTTTGTCGCACCGGAGCCGGTTCTGAGCGACGCGCCACCGAGAACGCTCGTGGAAGCTGTCGTGCTTCCGTTCGCGGATTTTTTTCAGCGCCTCGGCGTGCTGCGGGCGCTGCTGGTTCTGCTCTTTATAGCTGCGTACAAATACTCGGATAGTCTTGCCGGCAGCATGACGACCCCGTTCCTCCTCCAGACGGGTTTTTCGCAGAGCGAGGTGGGCGCAGTCTTTCTGGGTGTTGGAGTAGTCGCCACGATCGTCGGTGTTCTCGTCGCGGGCGCAGTGATGGGGAGCTTGGGGATCAACCGCTCTCTATGGATCTTCGTGGTTTTCCAGGGTTTGAGCAATCTCACCTATTACGGCTTGTCCCTCTCTGGGAAGAACCACGCCTTTATGGTGGCTGCGATCATTACCGAGAACTTCGGCCTCGGCCTCGTTACCGGGGGAATGACCGCCTACTTGATGGAGATGTGCAACAGGCGCTTTACTGCTACACAGTTCGCGCTGCTTTCGAGCCTGATGGCCGCAAGCAGAGACATACTCGTCGCTCCCGCGGGAAAGCTTGCGGAATCTCTGGGGTGGCCGGGATTCTTCCTCCTGACAGTCGCGATGGCGATTCCGCCGCTACTGCTGCTGCCCTTCATCGCGCCCTGGTCGCGCGATGTTCCAATCGGCGCCGCGTCTCACACCGGCGAGACCGTGTCGGCGAAAGCCGCTCAGCCCCTGCCGCCGCGGCGATAGTCCTCTTCAGGAGTGCGAAGACGCGCCGTAACAACGGTCACGTTGTCGGGCGCACCGGTGTGCATCGCTTCCTCGATGAGCGCCTTGCAGATGTCTTCCGGCCGGCCGGCGCCCCGCGCGATGCGTCCGATCTCCTCAGGCGACACCTGGTTCGACAGGCCGTCGCTGCAAAGCACGAGGATATCATCGTTATCCAGCTTAACCCGATAGAAATCCGTGACGACCTTTTCCTCCGGGCCAAGCGCCTGGAGAATGATGTTGCGGTGCTCGCTCTGCGCCGCTTCCTTCGCCGTCATCCGACCGGCGTCGATCAGCCGCTGCACGAATGACTGATCCTTGGTCAGCTGCTTCGCGGCTCCTTTGCGAACCAGATAAGCGCGGCTGTCACCCACCTGCGCGATGAACGCCTCACCATCGAGTACGAGCGCGAGCGTGGTGGTCGTGCCCATGCCGTGGTGCTCGGGCGATGTGTTCGCTGTCTGATAGATCGCCCGGTTTGCGATGTCGATCCCACGCTTGAGCGCGGCCTCGACCGATTCAGGCGTGCGCTTGGGCACCTTGTGCCACCAGCGATGGAGCTCGCTGAGAATCGTCTCGGTTGCGATGGAGCTGGCGAGTGCGCCAGAGGCCGCTCCGCCGACGCCGTCGGCGACGATGAGGATGAATGGCGCGGTGTGCACGGTAACGAGAGCGGGCGCGCTCATCGTGGCGATGTCGCCCGTCTCCAGATTCGCAATCAAAAAGGAATCCTGATTGTCATGCCTGATCAGGCCGACATTCGAGATCCCGAAAATTTCTGCAATCAATTTTGGCTCGAAAGGAGCGTAGTCTTGCGGTCACGGGAGAAGCGAGCGTCCCGGGTGCGACAAAAGATAGTGAAACGAATACAACGGGGGCACTACCCATGCGTATTGCAAAGACTTATACCGCATTGCACTTGCAACCTGGAATTCGATGATGAAAGCTTGGACATATAGGGTTTTTACTTGTTGCGTCGCGATGGCGGGCGCGTCGTGCAGCCCCGGGACAGGTCCATCCGCGCCGGCTCCTGTTCCCGTGATCGTTCCGCCTCTCGTTCCCGCGCTCATTCCTCCTCCTTCGAGTCCCAAGCTGCCACCGGTTCCCGAGGTGCGCGGCCCGCTCCAGATCAGTGTCACGTATCCCAAGCCAGAGCAGCTCCTCACCGTTCGCGATTCGAATTTCATATTCGGCAGCGTCGGAACCGGGGGCGCCGCGCTTCGCATCAACGGAGTCGCCGTGCCCGTCTGGCCGAACGGCGCGTTCATGGGTTGGCTTCCGGTTCCACCAGATAGCGCGCCGCATTACGAGCTGCTCGCGAGAAACGGGACCGAAAGCGCACGCCTTGTGCTTCCGGTAAAGATTCCACCGTTGCCGGACACCACGCACCGCGACAAGCTGCTCGGCGATACTCTGCAACCCGTATCACCGCTGGATACGCTCGTACCCGTTTCCGGAAATGTTTACGTCACGCTCGGCGCGCCCGGACCGGTGGACGATACGGACCGGGTGACTATCGCTCGCCCGGCTCCGGGAAATGGACAGGAATACAAGTGGTTTTTGTTCCCCGGCACCGTGGTAAGAATCACTGGCGAGCAGAAGGCGAGCGGGGACGACTTCGTTCGCACACAGCTCGACTCGACGCAGGAAGCGTGGGTTCTGCGAAACGAGCTCCGGGCGCAGGCCACGTCCGCTACCTCGCCGACGACGTTCATCGGCGACTCGCTTGCTCCCGTCCGGCGAATCGGAGCGCTACGCGTTGAGCCGAGCCAGGAGTGGATCGACGTGATAATACCAATGACGGGCCCACCTCCGCCCTTCCTGGTGGAGGAAACGGATCGGACGATCTCGCTCCTTTTATACGGCGTGACGGGAGCGCCAGTAGTCTCGATGATGACGGAGCCGACTGATCCCTATTTCAATAGCATCAGCTCGTCCACTCCGGAGCAGAGCAGAGTGCGTTACACGATAAACCTCAATCGTGCTCCGTTCGGCTACCTCGCACTGTGGCAGAACGGGGCTTTGACCTTGAGGGTGCGGCGTCCGCCCCTGATCGCAGATGCCGCGTTTCCGTTGCGTGGGCTGACGATCACGATCGATCCTGGACATCCTCCCGCCGGCGCTACCGGGCCGACACAATTCTATGAAGGCGATGCAGTGCTCGAGGTCGGATTGCGAGTACGCGATCTACTCGCCCAGCGGGGCGTGAACGTCGTGATGACGCGAACCACTCCCGATCCGGTCGACCTTGGAGCGCGCGCGATCATCAGCCGGCGTGCGAATGCCCAGGCGTTCGTCTCGATCCACCTCAATGCCTTCCCTGACGGCGTCAATCCATTTGTCAACAACGGGTCGTTGACGCTTTATTTCTGGCCGCAGTCGCTTCCATTGGGCGTGGCGACTCAGGCGGCGCTGCTCGCCGGGCTGGGGCTTCGCGACAACGGGGCCAAGTTCCAGAATATTGCCGTAGCTCGCGGGACCTGGATGCCATCGATTCTCACCGAGGGAGCTTTTATCATCATGCCGGATCAGGAAGCAGCGATGAGAACGCCGACGTATCAGGAGGCTTACGCGACCGCGATTGTCCACGGGCTCGAGACCTACTTCGCATCGCTGGCCAGAAAGCCGTGAGATTGCTCGCGCTCGCGGCCGCGCTATTCTTCGGTGCAGCGCGGGCGGCCGGCGCGCAGCTCCCTCCCAACGAGCACTGGCGCACGCTCCGCACGCAGCATTTCCGCGTGCACTTTACCGCCCCGGTTGAAGAAGAGGCGCGCCGAGCGGCCGTCAACGCCGAGCGGGCATACGCCGAGCTGTCGACGGAGCTGGTCCCGCCGCGCGGCACTATAGATCTCGTCATCTCGGACAACGTCGATTTCGTGAATGGCTACGCGACGCCATTTCCGTCGAATCGAATCGTTGTCTATGCGCACCCGCCCACGGATGCCTCGGGGCTCCGCGACTACGATGACTGGAACGCGCTCGTCGTGACCCACGAGCTCACCCACATTTTCCATCTCGACCGCTCCCGTGGAATCTGGGCGTTCGGCCAGGCCATCTTCGGCAGGAATCCACTCCTCTTTCCGAATCTGTACGAGCCCCGCTGGGTTCTGGAGGGTCTCGCCGTCTATTTCGAGTCGCGATTGACCGGAGTGGGGCGGCTCGAAAGCTCCGAGCACTCGATGATCGCCCGAGCGGCTGCGCTGGCCAATGGCGTGCCGACGCTCCAGGAACTATCACCGGGCACATCCCGCTTTCCCGGCGGCAATGTCATTTACATCTACGGCTCCCTGCTGTTCGACTACCTGTCGCGTACGCGCGGTCCAGGCAGCATTCGCCAGTTCGTCGAGAGCGGCGCCAAGACTCCGCTTCCCTTCATTCTTACTCTGACGTCGCGGAACGCATTCGGCATGTCGTTCCAGACCGCATGGCAGCATTGGCGCGACTCGCTGGTCCGCGAGATGCGCACGCCGCATGAGGTGATGCCAGGGTGGCGTCAGCTCACCAATGCCGGTCGCGTCACGCTCTTCCCGCGGTGGCTCGGCGACACGACTCTCATTTACGCGGGCGACAGGGCGCGGGAGATGCCCTCAGCGTATACGGTGACTCTGTCCGGACACGAGACGCGACTCGGCCGGCGGAATGGAACGAGCCCCAACGTAAGAATGCCCGGCGGCGGCATTCTCTTCTCACAGCCAGACTTTCTGGATCCGTACCACATCCGGAACGATCTCTACATAGAGAAGGGCGGATCGCAGACACGGCTCACGACGGGAGCGCGGCTGACCGCGCCCGACGCGCGTGCCGATGGAGAGATCGTCGCCGTGCAGGACGAGCCGGCAACCACGAGGCTGGTGCGCCTCTCGCGCGACGGACGCACCCTCGTGCCGATCACGGCGACGAGCATCGACGTCCAGTGGGCAGACCCGCGCTGGTCCCCGGACGGCTCGCGCATCGCGGCCGTTAAGCAGAGTCGTGGAAGATCCGAGATCGTCCTGCTGGATTCGACGGGGAAGACAATCAATTCCTTCGGGGCGACGCACGCGATTAACTCGAGTCCGAGCTGGTCCCCGGACGGACGCCGCATCTATTTCGCCTCTGAGCGAAACGGCTCGCCACAGATCTATGTCGCGGATGTCACGACGTTCGCGCCGACCGTGGCGCGCGTAAGTGACGCCGCTACCGGAGTGTTCAATCCGGAGGTATCGCCTGATCAGACCGCGCTGGCGACCCTGCTGTTCAAGGCGGACGGGTTTCACCTGGGGGTTGCCCCGCTCTCGTCAATTGCGCGAATTGCCGATGCTGACAGCACGAGGACGAGTCCGCGCGCCGCGTGCACCAACTGCCTGGCGATCATGCCCGGGCTCCCGCCGCTTGGCGCGACTGACACTTCTCGCGCGACGGACTATTCGCCGTGGCTCTCCCTCGTGCCGCGATATTGGATTCCGGTTTTCGAGAGTAGTACGACCGACGGATCATCCTGGGGCGCAGCATCGAGCGGCTTCGACATCGTGAATCGCCACAACTATGTCGTCGAAGCTCTTCACAATTCACGATGGGCCGAGAACTCCGCGTGGCTCTGGTATCGTTACTCGGGATTCGGCTTGCCGCTGATCGATTTGTACGCGTCGCAGAACTACTCGAACGCGAACTTCGT